>JAUTXJ010000358.1 GCA_030838075.1 Acidobacteriaceae bacterium | reverse complement strand
AATTTCTCGTCGACCACGCCCGCGGGAGTGACAAAGAAATTCAAGTCATCCTTCCCCATTCCGCGCATGGCCCTGAACCTCTGTGCGCCTGCTACCGCACCAGCGCGGCGGCCCCTTTAAAAAATGTCTTTGATCGCGGCGTCCGCAAAGTTACCCAAGCCTTAAAAGAAGTGCGCACGGAAGTGCTTGACGAGTCTGCCTGGAAACGATTTGATAGCGCAGGGCGTTTATTCTGGAATATGAATACGCCCGCGGATTTTGAGGAAGCTCAGCGCCTGTGGCAGACACCAAAAAATTGAGCGACGATAAGTCGTCGGACGCCAAGCCGGAGATTGTCCTTCCTCCCATTCCCGAGCCTATTCTTCCGCCCGACACCACGCCTGAACTTCAAACCGTCAACACCACCACGGAAAACGATGCCCCCAATTATTTTGAGTTCAAAGATGTCAGCAAAGGCTTTGACGGTCGCCCGGTTCTCGATGACGTTAGCTTTTTTGTGAAGCGCGGTGAAACCTGCGTCATCATGGGCCGCAGCGGTGTCGGCAAATCCGTTTCTCTGAAACATATTCTTGGATTTCTCAAGCCCGACTCCGGCCAGGTTTTTATCGACGGTCAGAACGTTACCGACTGGACCGAAGAGGAATTTCAAGCCGTGCGCCGCAAAGTCAGCATGGTCTTTCAATCCGGCGCGCTATTCGACTCGCTAACCGTTGGCGAAAATATCGCCTTCCCCCTCGAAGGCCAACCCGGCCTTACCGACGACGATATCGATGCCTATGTTGAAAAGCTCTCTCGAACTTTGGAAGTACAAGACTTTCTGGACAAACTGCCCGGCGAACTTTCCACCGGGGCGCGTCGCGCCGTAGCCATCGCCCGCTCTCTCGCGCAGAATCCCGAAGCCATTCTTTATGACGAGCCCACTACTATGGTGGATCCCATCATGGCCGCGCACATGGGCAACCTGATCCTCCGCTTGAAGGAAGCCTTCCACAAAACTTCCATCGTCGTCACTCACGACACGCATCTCGCCAAGAAACTCGCGGACTCCGTTGTTTTTCTTCAGGACGGTAAAGTATCTTTCTTTGGCACCTGGGAAAAATTTGAAAATTCCAAAGATCCTTTCCTCAAGGATTTCCTTGCGCTGGATCAACTGATTCCTGCCATGGACCTCACCCTGTGACCCAGACCGAAAACGCTCCAGACAATCCCATAAAACAGCTTCGCAAGGAAATGGGTTTCTGGGACGTGTTGTTTTTTAACATCGCCACCGTCCTGGGCCCCCGCTGGGTGGCGGCTGCCGCGCACAATGGCACTTCTTCCATCAGCCTTTGGATTCTGGCGGCGCTCTTCTTTTTCGCCCCAACCGCGCTGGTAATCAACGAATTATCGTCGCGCTTTCCTAATGAAGGCGGTCTGTACGTCTGGTCCAAGGAAGCTTTTGGTGATTTTCACGGCTTCGTCGCCGGGTGGACTTACTGGATCTACACCGTTTTTTATTTCCCGGGCTTATTGCTCGCCAGCGCCGCGATGAGCGGTTACGCGGCTGGCTCCGGCGGCGCCGCCCTCGCACAAAACAGAACATTCCTGCTCGCCGGCTCTTTTATTCTGCTAACCGTCGCGGTGGTCCTGAACATCATCGGCCTCAACATTGGCAAGTGGTTGCAAAACGCGGGGGGCGTCTCCACCTACATCCCCCTGTTGATGCTTGCCGCCATCGCCGCTTTTGTTTATATGCGCCACGGTTCCGTCACGTATTTCACCTTTTCCAACATGCTGCCGCACTGGAATCTCGACACTGTCAATTTTTGGTCGCAGATTGCATTCGCTTTCACCGGGCTCGAGCTGGTCTCCGCCATGAGCGACGAGATTCGCAATCCGCGCAAGACTCTGCCTCGCGCAGTGCTCACCGCCGGTGTTCTGATCGCGGGTATATACATTATCGGCACCTTTGCAGTGCTCACACTAATTCCTGCGGAGCAGGTCGAGCCCACCAGCGGCGTGTTTCAAGCCATCACCGCCGGTTCCAATGCCTTGCGCATCGGCTTCGTCGGCGTCCTCGCCGCCCTGTTTGTGTCGGTAGGTAACGCGGGAGGAGTTGGCAGCACCGTTGCCGGAATCGCGCGGGTGCCCTTCGTCGTGGGAATCGACCGCTATCTTCCATCCGCGTTCGGGAAAATCCATCCGCGCTGGAAAACTCCCTATATCTCGATCATCGTGCAGGCCAGCGTTTCCGCTTTGGTGTTGCTCTTCAGCCAAGTCAACGAAACAACCCGCGGCGCATATCAATTCCTCGTCGACGCCGCCATCATTCTTTACTTCATTCCATTTCTGTATATGTACGCCGCGGCCATTAAACTTGCCGGCCGCAAAGACCGCCTCGAAAACCCTCAAGCCATCCTGATCCCCGGCGGCAAACCGGGAGTGTGGCTCGCCAGCGGCCTTGGCTTCCTCGTGGTGCTAGCAGGAATTGTCCTCTCGCTGATTCCACCGGGAGATTCCTCCAACAAGGTTGGCTTCGAGCTAAAGCTGGCAGCCGGCACGGTTGCTTCTGTCGCCCTCGGCCTCATCCTTTACTGCCGCGGCGTCCGCAGCAAAACGCGCACAACGTAGTTCCCCGCGCTGCAATTATCGAGCGACTATTTTTATCTGTGTGGTTCTTCGAATGACGACTCGATAGTAACTTCCGCGGTAGCCCTGTACCACGCCAGGGAAGCGTCGCCCGGCAGCCGAATGTTACGATAATTCGCTATGGCCAGTGCCGCTGCAGCTACAAGTGTGAGTATGCCCGCCGAACGTTTTTTCCGCGCTTCGCTCCTGCTCCTGATGTTTACTTCGGTCTGCACTCTCGCACTGACCGGCAAGCTTGATCTCTTCACTGCTTTTCTCGCTCCCATCGCGGTAATTTACAAAGCCGTTCGTTGGTGGCAAGGGCGTCCGAACGAACTGCAGAACCGCCGCGCTACCTGGCTGGTCGTCGCCTACCTCGCCTTTTTTCCCCTCGACATGTTCATTCTTTCGCGCGTGCTTGTGCAGAATTCCGCCAATCCGCCTCTCTACGCCGCCCTCATGGCCGCCGTGCACTTTCTGCTGTTTGTTATGCTCGTGCGCCTGTACAGCGCATCTACTGACCGCGATGCCATATTTCTGACCATGTTGGCCTTTGCAGGTATCCTGGCCTCCGCAGTTTTGACAGTCGACACCACTTTTTTGATTTGTTTTTTCGCCTTTTTAATTTTTGGCGTGGCCACATTTACTGGTATGGAGCTGCGGCGCGCGGCAACCGGCGCTCTCACGTTAACGGTCCCCGCCGGACAGATCGAGCGCGAACGCCACCTCAATCGCGCGCTCGGGTACGCATCGCTCAGCGTCGCCCTGGGAGCAATCCTCATCGGCGGCATGCTGTTCTTTTTTGTCCCGCGCTTCAGTGCTGGCTACCTGGGGCGAACCAGTTTCAATCCCGCGCTCATGACCGGTTTCACCGATGATGTGGAGCTGGGTCAAATCGGAGAAATCAAGAAAGATTCAACCATCGTGATGCGGGTCGAGACCGGCAAGCCGGTCGGCTATCCGCGTCTGCGCTGGAGGGGAATTGCGCTCGCCAATTTTGACGGCAAACGCTGGACCTCCTCCGAGAATCGGCGTGACGTTCGCGGGCCGGACTTCGACGGCTGGGTCTATGTCGGCGACGGCATGTCTCCCACCGAGGCTCGCTCGCCAGGATTGCTCTACACCGTTTACATGGAGCCAATCGCTTCTGACGCTATTTTTGTGCCCGGAAAAGTAGTATCGCTGCGTGGAAACTTTAATGGCGAATCGGGCAATAGGTCCGCGCTGAAAACCTATCTTTACAAAGATGCTACAGACTCGATCTACAACCCATTTCACAATTACACCGCCGTGCGCTATGCGGGATTTTCGCGCCTGCCGTCATTGGACGTCATAAAATTGCGTGCCGCCGGAACCGATTATCCCGACGACATCAAGCAAACATATTTGCAGCTTCCTACACTCGACCCACGCATTGCACCACTCGCGGGGCAGATGACCGCGCGAAAAACAAATCCGTACGACAAAGCCGCGGCCATGGAAATTTATCTGCGCAGCAAATATGGCTACACCCTGGACTTGAAAGGAAGACCCGGGGACGATCCTCTTGCCCATTTTTTATTTGAGACTCGCGCCGGCCACTGCGAATATTTCGCCTCTTCCATGACCGTTATGCTGCGCACCCTGGGCATCCCAGCGCGTGAGGTCAACGGCTTTTTGCCCGGCGAATACAACGATCTGGCCGGTGATTATGTTGTCCGCGCCAGCGACGCGCATAGCTGGGTAGAAGTCTATTTTCCCGGAAACGGCTGGATCACCTTCGATCCCACGCCCGACGGCCCTGAAAATGTCAGCGGCCTTCTTTCTCGCGTAGGCCAATACCTGGACTGGCTTTCGCTCAGCTGGAACGAGTGGGTCATCAGTTACGACTTCGCGCACCAAGTAGTGCTCGCACAAAACATCAAGATCAGTTCGCGCAACTGGACCGACTCGCTCCGCGCCTGGTTTGAAAAAAAACAACTACAAGCGCGCACTCGCATGAAGGATTGGGAGTTCCGGCATTCCAGCTTGCGCTATCTCTTGCCAGTCGCCCTGGTGCTTTTCCTGGTGGTCCTGCGCGCCGACATGATCCCCGAGTTGATTCGCCGCCTCAAGATATATGCGCAGATGCGCTTCGGTCGTTCATCGCATACCAACCCGCAGCTGGCCGCGCGCTTGTATTCGGAATTGCTGCACGTTTTAAATAAGCGCGGTATCCAGCGCCTCGAAACGCAAACGCCGCTGGAGTTTGCGGCCGCCGTCGGCGACGCGCGAGTGGCGCCTGCGGTGCGCGAATTCATCGACATTTACAGTCAGGCCCGCTTTGGCGAAGCGCCCTGCAACGCCGTGCGCCTGAGAGAGCTCATGTCGCAAGTGCGCCACGCCTTTCGTTCGCACTAAGCCAATATCAGCGAAACCAGCCATCAACCCACCGCGTGCTACAATGAAAGCGCGTAAACACCGCAGCAAACCCCGCAAAAATTGCTTATGACTAAAGTTGGTTTCGTCAGCCTCGGATGCCCCAAAAACCTCGTCGATAGCGAGGTCATGATGGGCATTCTCTCGCGCCAAGGTTACGAGCTGACTCCCCGCGCCGATGAAGCCGAAGTCCTCGTCGTCAACACCTGCAGCTTCATTGAAGCCGCACAAAAAGAATCAGTAGACGCCATCCTCGAAATGGCCGAGCACAAAAAATTCGGCGCCGCCAAAAAATTAATCGTGGCCGGCTGCCTGGTGGAACGCTATCGCGCGCAAATCCTGGAACAAGTCCCCGAAGTCGACGCCATCGTAGGCACCGGCGAAGTCGAGCGCATCCTCGAAGCCGTGGAAGGCGACCTGCGCATGCTGCCTGCTGCCCCGCCCGCGTTTCTCTACCACGATTTGACGCCTCGCGTGGTAACCACTCCTCGCCACGCCGCGTACATAAAAATTGCCGAAGGCTGCGATCATCCCTGCACTTTTTGCATCATTCCGCAATTGCGTGGCAAATTTCGCAGCCGCCGGTTCGAATCGGTAGTGCGCGAAGCGCAAAACCTCGCCGCCGCAGGCGCTCGTGAAATCACGCTGATCGGCCAGGACACCACTTCCTACGGCCAAGACCTCGGCCTGCGCGACGGCCTGGCGCAACTTCTTGCGCGCCTCGCGCAGGTAGAAGATTTGCTCTGGGTGCGTTTCCTCTACGCGTACCCCAATCGCGTAACGCAAAAACTTCTCGACACGCTGGCGTCCCATCCGCGCATTGCCCGCTACATGGACATGCCCTTGCAGCACGCCAGCCGCAACGTGCTGGCACGCATGAAGCGCGGCTCCCATGGCGACGCCTTCTTGAAATTACTGGAGCGTATTCGCGCGACGATTCCGGGAGTTTCTCTGCGAACTTCTTTCATCGTCGGCTTCCCAGGCGAAACGGAAAGCGATTTCGCCGAGCTGTGCGATTTTGTTCGCGCCGCGAAGCTTGACTGGATGGGTGTGTTCGAATATTCCGACGTGGACAACGCCGCCAGCTTTCCGCTCTCTGACAAAGTGGACGCCGCAACCATCACAGATCGCCGCAATCAGCTGATGGCTATTCAAAAGAGAATTTCGCGCGAAAATTTGCGCGCAAAAAAAGGGACAACCGCCATCGCACTGGTTGAAGGTCCCTCAAAAGACAATCCATTGGTGTGGGAAGCACGCCTCGAAGGCATGGCTCCGGAAATCGACGGCAAAGTTTATTTGACCGACATCGAAGTCGCGGGCCAGGCAGCCGAGACCGGCGACGTAGCTCGCGTCGAAATCACCAAGACCGACAATTACGATCTGATCGCGCGAGTCGTGGAAATTTTGCCGCGCAGCGTGGCACCGGCAATCGCGCCACCCTCTATCCCGCCCGGCGCGCACGCCGTTGAACAGCTCACGCGTATTTCTACCGGAGCGGCGCTTAGAGTATTGGGGTAACCGCCAGCGGTTCGGTAATAATAATCCCGCACGTCATCACGACTTGCAGGCGCCCCCAAATCATTTAGGCTATCCCTCAGCAACCTCGAAGCATCCAAATATATTCTTCGCGCCGCGATCGAATGGCGACTTAATGCGAGGAAAAATTACCAACAGGCAGGACCATATGAAACACAAATGCCCGATATGTAAAACCGCCACGGATTCGGCGCTGCATGCTGATTTTCCATTTTGCAGTGAACGCTGCCGCGAGCGCGACCTGGGAAATTGGGCCAGCGAAAAGTATGTCGTCTCCGAGCCGATCTTCAATGAAGACGACAGCGGAGAAGGCGACCGCAAAACCATCATTCTTGATTTGCCCGACCGCAGCGGCGAAGCGGAACACTAAATCTGAGGCGCCGTTTTCCTGATCGCGACGAGTGCAACGGTGATTTGCTGAACGCCAAATCTCTTGCGAAATTATCTGCCATCCGATTGCGCCAAACCATGCCTCGCTGATTAAATCTGACTCTCATCTGCCTGCTGCGATACGCTTAACGCAATGACGGCGTCCACTGGAACCAGCACCGCGCACTCCACCCGAGGACCCAAGCCGCATATTTCGCTTCTGCTGGCGACCTGGTTTGGTCTCGGATATTTGCCCAAAGCTCCCGGAACCTGGGGAGCCTTAGGAGGTTTCCTCACCGAAATTTTGGTCGGCGCCGTCATTTTTTACAAGTCATTGCCCGTTTTGCGGATGGAGGGTGATGTGTATTTTTGGACTTCCCCGCTTATTTCCAGCTACCTACAGGTATGGGTCGCTGTTGCCATCGCATTTCTCGGTGTTGTTGTCGCGAATCGAGCGGCGAAATATGCGCAAGTGAAAGATCCGCAATGGATAGTGATTGACGAAGTTTCTGGCCAGTTAATCACCTACCATTTATTTTTCCTGGTAATGCCCCTCTATTGGAAAACTTACCTGCTGGGCTTTATACTTTTTCGTGTCTTTGACATCTGGAAGCCGTTCCCCGCACGGCAACTGGAGCATCTGCCCGGCGGCTGGGGAATCATGGCCGACGACTGGATGGCCGGCGTCTACGCTGCATTAGTCTTGCGTGTCGCGTTACACTTTAGAGTGCTATGAAACTAGGCTTGGGCGGGGCAGCAGAAAAAAACGGCAATCCACGCATCGAACGGGTCGCGCCAACAGCGGCGATTCCCGGCGGCGAAATCACGATACATGGCAGCGGCTTCGTTTCGCGCAGCAACCTTCGTCCGCTGGTGCGCTTTGGCGATGCCGAAGCCAGCCTCGCGCTCTCTAGTAGCAAGCGTCTCATCGCCCGCGTGCCTGATGGCGCCACCGGCGGCATAGTGCGCGTGACCAGCGCTGAACACGAAAGCCAGCCCTATCCCGTGGCTATCGGTCTGCAAATCGCCGACAACCTGCATCCCGTTGGTAATCCGGCTGTGGACGCGCTCGGAAATATTTATGTCACCTTCAGTGGTCCACGCGGCCAGCGCGTCCCCGTATCGCTCTATAAAGTAACCGCCAACTACAGCATCAAGCCCTTCGTAACCTCTTTGATTAATCCCACTGGCCTCGCTGTGGACAAAGCCGGCAACCTCTTCGTATCCTGCCGCCACAACGGCACCATCCATCGCATCACTCCCGACGGCCGCAGCGAAGAGTGGATCGAAGGCATGGGCGTGGCTACCGGAATCGCGTTCGACAAGGACGAAAATCTTTACGTTGGTGATCGCAGCGGAACAATTTTCAAAATCAGTCCCAGCCACGAAATTTTTGTCTTTGCCACTCTGGAGCCTTCCTTCGCCGCCTATCATTTGGCATTTCATCCCAGCGGCGATTTGTACGTGACCGGCCCCACGACTTCCAGTTTCGACCGCGTCTATCGCGTAACCCAGGGCGGCGAAGTAAAAGTTTTTTACCGCGGCCTTGGCCGTCCCCAAGGCTTGGCGTTCGATCGCGACGGAAATCTTTATGTGGCCGCCTGCCACGCCGGACATCGCGGCATCGTGCGAATCACTTCCCAAGCGCAACCAGAAATGGTCCTCAGCGGATCCGGAATTGTAGGACTGGCGCTGCAACCCTCGGGCCGCGCGATCGTTGCTACCATCAACGCGCTCTTCACCCTCGATTGGGACATTCGCGGCTTGCCGTTGATCGGATAAACCCATAAATGAAAGCGGAAATCATCGCGGTCGGGTCTGAGTTGCTTACTCCAGACCGGCTGGACACCAATTCTCTTTTCCTTACCGAGGAATTAAACAAACTCGGCATCGAAGTCCTGCGCAAAACCATCGTCGGCGACATCGCTGAGGAATTGAGCGACGCCTTTGCCGGCGCGCTTAAGCGCGTGGAACTGGTTATTTCGTGCGGAGGGCTGGGTCCGACGGCGGACGATTTGACGCGCG
>JAUTXJ010000334.1 GCA_030838075.1 Acidobacteriaceae bacterium | reverse complement strand
TCAAATGCAGGCACGATTCGCGAAATCCCGCCGCATGAAATTGCATCACTAAAACTGCAAGATAGAAGCAGCTATTTAGTGTTGACGTTATAATGCGCAACGCCTACAGTCCTTACGAACTTCAGGTCTCCGATGATTAATGAACTAAGCCGTCGTAGATTTTTGTCTCAAGCGGGCATCGCTGCCAGTGCGGCATGGGTTTCTGCGCACTGGCCGGAAATGGTTTCCGCGGCGACCCACGCTCATCAGGCGGCGCAATCGGGTGCGGCGTACAAATTTGAATTTTTTACTCCCGCGGAAGCCGTAGAAATTGACGCACTCTCCGCGCGCATCATTCCGACCGACGACACGCCTGGCGCGCGCGAGGCTGGGGTGGTTTACTTCATCGACCGAGCGCTGGTGACGTTTGGGATCGGTGATCAGCAGAAATATCGCGAAGGCTTAGCCGAGTTACAGAGCGCTGTCCGGGAAAAATTTACTGGCGTAGAAAAATTTTCGGCGGCGACGCCGATGCAGCAGGATGAGCTGTTGCACGCTATGGAACCAACCCAGGATGAAAAGGCTCCGCGACGAAGAAGAGTGAACACTGCGCAAACGTTCCTCGAAGCCCTGCGGGTTGCGTCCATTTCCGGATTTTTGATCGATCCAGAGGCCGGCCTCGGAAATCGCGGCGGCGTAGGTTGGAAAGTAATTGGCCGCGAACCGGCGCATTCTTTTCAGCCGCCGTTTGGCTACTACGACAAGGATTATCCCGGGTGGCAGCCCGCGTCGAAAATGGCGGATAAGGAATGAAGATCGAGCAGCCAAAATACAAAACGTCCGACGAAGTGGATTTCGTAATCATCGGTTCAGGCGCAGCGGGCGGAATCCTGGCCAAGGAATTATCGGCCAACGGTTTCCGTGTAGTGGTGCTGGAGCAAGGCCCGTATCTCACCGAAGCGGACTACACGCATAACGAAATAAAAGTTCTGGGCGAAGATTTGTTGACCAACCATCCGAAGTTGCAGCCCACCACTTTTCGCAAGACTCCGCAAGACAAAGCCAAACAGCAACGCGCGTTGGTTTATGGACGAAGCGTGGGCGGCACCAGCGTGCACTTCACCGCAAATTTCTGGCGCTTCCACGAAATCGATTTTATTGAGCGCGGCAAAGTGGGCGCGATTCCCGGCGCAAATCTGGTGGACTGGCCGATTCGCTACGCGGACCTGGAACCCTACTACACGAAAGTAGAGTGGGAGATTGGCGTGTCGGGATTAGCAGGCGCGAGCCCGTTTGATCCGCCGCGTTCGAAGCCGTATCCCATGCCGCCTCTCCCGGTGAAATCGTCGGGCGTAATATTCGAACGGGCCGCCCGGCAATTGGGTTGGCATCCATTTCCCGCGCCGATGGCAATATTGTCGCAACCTCGCCCGGGCCGAAGCGCATGCATGAATTGTGGCTTCTGCCTGAGTTTTGGCTGCGAAGTGGGTGCGAAGAGCAGTTCGCTGGTAGCCGCCATCCGCGTCGCAGAAAAAACCGGGCGCTGTGAAATTCGCCCGGACTCCTACGTGCACCGCATTGAAACCGATGCGCGAGGCCGCGCCATCGGAGCCGCGTATTTCGATAAGGACAAAAACACCCACCTGCAGAAAGCCAAAGCGGTGATCGTGTGTGCTAACGGCGCGGAAACACCGCGGCTTTTGCTGATGTCCGCCAACGCACAATTTCCAAATGGCCTTGCGAATAATTCGAGCGGAGTGGTCGGCAAGAACCTAATGCTGAACAGCGGCGCCATTTCCTTGGGCGTCTTCGAACATCCGCTGAACGATTACAAAGGCTTCGCGGTAAGCCGTATTCTCCACGATTTTTATGAGCTGGATGCGCAAAAGGTCGGGTTTTGCGGCGGCGGAGGACTGGACGCCCGATTTGACGCCACTCCGATCGGATTCGCACTGAATGGTCTGCCGCCGGACACGCCTAAGTGGGGAAGCACATTCAAGAAAACGCTGGCGCAAAACTATACGCGCACCATGGAAGTGTTTTCGCACGCCACTTCTCTAGCCAGGGAGGACAACAGTTTTTCGCTGGACCCGGAGCTCAAAGATGCGTGGGGCTTGCCGGCATTAAGCATGACCTACAAGGATCATCCTGATGATCTGAAAGTAGCGAAGTGGCTGAACGATCGCGCGCTCGAATTGCTGGACGCTGCTGGCGCCACGAAAAAGTGGAGTTACCCAATCACCGAGCAGGAATTCGCCGTGCATTTGCTGGGCACCTGCCGCATGGGCAACGATCCGAAAACATCGGTGATCAATAGCGATCACCGAACGCATGACGTAAAAAATCTTTTTCTCTGCGACGGCAGCAGCCTTGTAACTTCAGGCCGCGGCCAACCTACCATGACCATCGAAGCGCTGGCGTTCCGCGCCGCCGACCGCATTACTGCGCTGGCAAAGAGCGGCGAGATCAGCGCGTAATTTCTTCCGGCAAGCAAAATCAGCATCGTGTAAAGTGGCCGCTTTGCTACAATCCTGCGTGTTCCAGGCCCTGCGTGTTGCGACTGTGCGTATTGCGAGGGTGGATATGAAACGGCAACGTGTGATTGCTTGGCTTAGCATTAGCTGCGGGATTTTGTTGTGTGCGATTGGGCCGTTCGCCCGGTCGCACGCGCAATCGCAAAACGCCACCTCCCAAAATAGTCAAGGCGCCGGCACTGCGCCGGTCAGTGACGAAGCCAGCGGGAAGCATGCCGCTCAAGAACCGAAAAGCGCTGGTCAAAGAGCCGCGGGTCAAAAGCTGGCGGAAGAACAGTTCAAGAATATTCAGGCGCTGAAGGGCATTCCCGCTGATCAACTAATTCCCGCGATGCAGTTCATCTCCGCGTCCCTGGGTGTCGAATGCGATTTCTGTCACGTCCATGAAAAAATGGATAGCGACGACAAAAAGCCTAAGAAAACCGCGCGGCAGATGATCACCATGATGTTGGACATCGACAAAAACAATTTCGATGGGCGGCTGGAGGTTACCTGTTACACGTGCCACCGAGGCGCGGCCATGCCAGTGAGCATTCCCGCGATCAGAGACGAGGAAGTGGCGGGCCCTGGAGCGCCAGGGAAAAAGCCCGTGGAAAATCCGGTATTGCCGAAGCCTGAAGAGTTGCTCGACAAATATCTTGCGGCGGTTGGGGGAGCCGCAGCGGTCGAGAAAATTACCAGCCGGGTACAAAAGGGAAAGCTGATGGCGTTTGGCGGGCAGAGTTTCCCGGCGGAAGTTTATTCGAAAGCTCCGGACAAGCGCGTTTCCGTGATGCACCTGAAAGACGGCGACAGCGTCACCGCGTTTGACGGCAAGCGCGGCTGGTTGAGCGTTCCTGGAAGGCCGGCGCACATGATGTCAGCTTCGGAAAATGATTCGGCGCGGCTGGATGCCGATCTGCATTTTCCCGTCCGTGTAAAGACGCTGTATCCGAAATATAAAGTCGACAGCGGTGAAAAAACCGGCGGTCACGATACTTTTCTTGTGATGGGGTATGAAGAAGGGCGTCCGCCGTTGCGGTTATATTTCGACACGCAGACCGGATTACTGTTGAGACTGATGCGTTACGCGCAGAGTCCAGTGGGATTGAATCCTACGCAGATCGATTACGCCGATTACCGCGAGGCCGATGGCGTCAAGGTGCCGTTTCGCTGGACAGTGTCGCGTCCGGGAAACCACTTCACCATTCAGGTGGAAGAGATGAAGCAGAACGTGCCTGTGGATGACGCGAAATTCGCGGCGCCGCCACCTGCGCAACCGGCGACCCCGCCGGGCCCGGGCCAGAAACCACAGTGAAACAATTAGCGACGCGGATTTAGAACCACGAAAAAACCAGTGTCAATCCCGCGGTAGCTATAAGCGCGACTGCCCATACGAAATCCAGATTGAGCCACGCCTTCCGCAAAACTGACACGCCGAGCTTTGTGAAAACTACCCACGCAACCGTTCCAGTTAGCAACAGATATCCGAAGGTGTGAATCGCCACTGCGAACAATTGCGTCTTTACACTGGGGAAAGCGGCGAGATGCGTCTCATGACCAGCTCCCATCGCCGACATGCCCAGCAAGACCGGCAACAGCATCAATCCAGCGCCGTGAGCGCAAGCCATCAGGAACGACCATATCGTCAGATCGCGAAAACTGACTTGCATGCCGCCAAAGCGCGGATGGCTCTTGCTCACGATGCGATACACCCCGAAGCCAATCAAAATGACCACCACGGCGATCCTCAAAACGTGAACCGGCAACACCTCACCAGCGAGCACCGCTACGAGAATTACGGCCACGATGGCGATGACATGCCCTGTCGCGATTGGCAACAGCGACTCCCACACTGCGCGACCGCTCTTTTTCTGCAGTCCTAACGCCACCGCAAACAGCCATCCCATGGCTGGATTGATTCCGTGGTACGCGCCAAGCGAAAATAGCGCCAACCACGCCCATGCTTGCGCGTGCATTACGAGTAGCAATACGAATCGGAAGAGGCATCGCCACCTTCAAGGTGCACCTGATGGCTGCGCAGACCATCCGTTTCCAGGAAGAACTTCTGATCCAAAGCAATCCCTCCTTCGGGCTTGGCATCCAGTTTCACCATCCAACTACGAACGCCGTCGGGATAAAATTGTTCATCCCACGGTGCGTAGAGCGAATTTGTGAAATAAACGCGCTTGCCATCGCGGCTTAGCTCCACCATTTGCGGTCCACCATTTAGTGGAGTTTGCGGAGCGCGTGGGTGCGCGGCGCGGCGGACGATGCCGCCCAGGTGTATAGAACCGGTCAGTTTCGGATGAAAAGGATCGGACACGTCATATTGCTGAAATTCACCCGTGCCCCAGCAAGAGACGTACAGAAAGCGATCGTCCAGAGAAAGATTGATGTCCGTCACTAACGGCGGCACGGCTTTGAAACCTTTCAGCAGCGGCGGAAGTTTTTCCGGATCAGCAGCCTCCGCGGGAATTTCGATCACCTTCTTTATCGCCCACTTATCCTTATCGCGGTGCCACAACCAGATCGAAGCGGAAAGATCTTTCAGCGAAACAACTACACCCACGAATCCGTAGGCCTTGGCGGGATCGTGCGCGGGTCGCAACTCCAGCACCATTTGCTGTTCGGCGCCGAGATCGAGCGCTTGCACATGTCGCCGCTTACGCAAATCCCAAACGTGCAGCGAGTGACCATAGCCGCCCTTCAACAAAATTTCCGGGTTCACTCCCTTTTCGACCATGTTGGGCGTGCCCCACTCGCTGCTGATGAGCGTGTCGTATCCCAGATGCCACCAGAAGTCATAACCAAAATGCTGCGGTCCGCGATCGATTTCCCACTTCCCCAAAACATCGAAGCTGTCCGGGTCCAGGATGAAAATGCCGCCTGGTCCGTTCCCATCGGGTGCCCCAAGCGCGCTAATGAAGATGCCATTTGGGCCACAATGCACAGTGTGTGGGCGGCTGTAGCCGGTGCGGGCGGCGATGGTTTCGGCCTCAATCACCTTGACGATTTTTGGTTTTCTAGGATCGGGCTTGGTATCAATAATGTGAATCCGTGAAGAGCGTATCCCTGGGACTACCAGGTAGCGCCGCTCCGTGTGTGGGTGCGGAGCATACGGGCAGAGGCAAGCGCTGCAAGCGTTCCAGCCGAAATGATGCAATTCATCGCCGATGTTGGGCATCTCCACTTTTCCGACGAGCTTGCCGTAGCTCGACGACGATGCATCCACGTCGACAACGCCGATCACGTCGGCCTGGCCAGCGTATGTAGGATTTAGCAGCGCCACGAAGGCGTGCTTTTCCGGCGGCGCCTGACTCGCCAATTTCGCGGAAGGATAAAAAGTGGGGTCCGGCTTCCAAAGGTCCATTTTGTTCTCCCTTGCGGCTTTCGCCACCGATCAAGATCCAAAGAAAAAGCAGCCAAAAAGAAAAACACCCGTCACCAGTTCTTCTGATGAGCGGGTCTCTAACGCCTTAACGCTTCTAAAGCTAAGCTATGCGAGCGCCTCCCGCTCTACCCTCACAGAACAGGGAGACAACAACACGAAATTGCAGACACGAAGTTCACTGTGGCAAATTACCCCGGTGCGCAATCCTAGTCAACTCCATGCCAGTTGCCGGAGCCCCAAGGCCCCACCCATGAGTCGATCAGGCGGCCTGAGTACTATTTACCTTTGACACTAATCGTGACACTATTGGCGGGAGAGACCACATGCCCGTGGCCAAAAGTGCCCGAAAAACGAAGAACGGCCTAGGTTTCAACGTTGAGGAATACCTCTCCAACGCTGGGGCCTCGCGGCGCGTGATCAAATACAAAAAAGGGCAGGCGCTCTTTTCGCAAGACGATCCCTGCAATGAAGTCTGGTACATCCAGTCGGGCAACGCCAAGCTGACCATCGTAAATCCTCAAGGAAAAGAAGCGGTGCTGGCTATTCTAGGGCCAGGCGATTTTCTCGGCGAAGGCTGCATCATCGGCAATCCCGTGCGCATGGCTACCGCAACCGCGCTGGCCCCGGTAAGCGCCACGATTATTGACCGAAAAGAAATGATGCGCGTGCTTCACGAGCATCCGGAATTTGCGGAAAAGTTCATCCATTACATGCTGGAGCGCAACATCAAGATTGAAGCCGATCTGGTCGACCAGCTATTTAATTCCAGCGAGAAACGCCTCGCTCGCGCGTTGCTGATCCTGGCGCGCTACGGCAAAAAAGGCGAGCCGGAAACTCTGGTCGCCAAAATTTCGCAAGAGACGCTAGCTGAATTGGTAGGCACCACCAGAAGCCGCGTTAATTTCTTCATGAATAAATTCAGGAAGTTGGGCTTCATTCACTACAACGGCGGGCTGCAGGTGCACAGCTCGCTGCTCAACGTGGTTTTGCACGACTAAAATCCCTCACGCCCGTAGCTGTAAAAATCCGTCGCAAACTCCGTCGTTCAAAATCCGGGCAGCGGATCGCGGATCAGTGCGAGCACCTGTCTATTTTCCCGGACCCTCAACTTCCGAGTGGCCGACCGCCTCGGGAGTTATCGCCTGGTGTCTCGAATCGAAATGCCGAGCACGACCACTCTTACGGGTAACGTGTAATATGCTCAAGTGGACGCGTTCGCATGGGAGAGCGCTTGACTGTAGACATGCGTCATCGAAGAGACTGGAAGCCGATTGGGGACAACGGAGGTAGTATTCTTAACGCCGCAACCACCGGTAATGAGGTGCAAGGATGCCGTTACGCGATCTGACACTGGCAGGCCGAACCCTCCGAAAAAGTCTTGTCTTTGCGCTCACCGCCGCGTTAACTATCGCCCTGGGCGTCGGCGCGAGCACGGCCATCTTCAGTGTCGCCAATGCCGTGCTGCTGCGTCCACTTCCGTATAAAAATCCCGATG
>JAUTXJ010000325.1 GCA_030838075.1 Acidobacteriaceae bacterium | reverse complement strand
CAGCATTCGGTTCCCTGCCGAATGGTCTGCAACAAGTCGGCGCAACCGGGCGGCCTAGAATCGCAGACCATGAGTTTTTGCCTGAGGGCTTAGGGGTCGAGTCGAGCCAGAGGCAAATTCTCATACGTCCGTCTGTTTCGCGTCCGCGTGCATGGCGTCGCTGCCCAGTGCACGTCCCACCTTTCGTTTAACACATGAGAGCAGCGGCATGAATTTCCGGTTAGCTCGTGATCCGGGCGCAACCGAAGATTGACGCTGGAACTGCAGTTAGCCTGGCCTACGAATCATCTTGAACTGTGGAGCGAGTGCTCGGAATCGAAGCCACGTCGGAGAGTTGGAAGATTTGGCAACGCGGGTGGAGCGGCTTCTGCGCAGAGGGTCGGGCGTTCGAATCTCGCCGTCGTCTACCGTTACTTTTATTTCGCGAAGGATGAAAATCCCACGTTCCAGATACGTTCCAGTTGGGCCCAATTTTCGAGGTTTGAGCGTTTTCAGCGTTTTTATTTTTCAATAACTTACGTATTTTCAATGAATGCGAATATTCCGACTCCCCCCGCCTCCACCATATTAAGACTTCTGTAATCAACACGTTACAGCGTTACGGATTTATCTGCGTTCCAGATGAGCTCCACCGGCTTTCTGCTACTGGTGGCAGGGGGAACAGTACAGCCTCCACTTCGCGCTGGCCAACACGGCTCGCCTGGTTCTTTAAAGGTGGCCTTCAACACGTCTGCAAAGATGGCAGTGGAAGTCACCTCAATGCGGTGCAGACCGCGGTAAAGAGTTGCTCGTCGCAGGTTACGAAATTCAAGAGACCACCATCCGCGATGAAAGATTCAGGTTGAATTAGCTCCAGCCGCAACCAAAACAAATCTGCGAGATCTTTCATCTCGGGTTATGCAAACTGAAACCGCCGAAATTAACGAAGGCCGCGACTTGGCCAGTTTGCATCGGGTCTCAAACACATTGCCTTGAAACAGATTTCCTAACTCTCGCGGAAACTCGAATAAATACCATTCGTCGTAGAGGTCGTGCGGCAGCTTCTCGACCGATTCAATCTCGGGGCTGTACGCAATCCCTCCGCGACTCTCCCACCCAGCAATTACTTCGTCTTCATTTGGCACAAGTGAGCCACTGTCAAAGGACGTGCCGGCAAGATATCGGCCGAGAACGATCTGAGGATAAGACATCAGAAGATAGTCCAGATCGTGGTCGGCGCTGGTCAGCGAGGAGTAGCGGCCCGCGAGCCAGTTTCCATTGTGGGTTGATCCATTCTATGAATGTGAGAGACTAAGAAATTGTATTGCAATGTGGTGCAAATCTGCACTACAATGAAGTGCATGAAGACAGAAATATACAGCTGGCGTTTATCTGAGGAGCTTAAGTCGAACCTAGAGCGGGAAGCGCACCTCCGCAAAGTCTCGGTATCTTCCGTCCTCGAAACGGCTGTCCGCGATTGGCTGAAGAAGAGCAATGCGGATGCTCCAGACGACCAGACGCAACGAAAACTTCACACCGCTGCGGCGCGTTGCCTGGCCGTACTCGCAGGCCTCAATTCCCGGCGCGCCGAAACAGCACGCGAAGCAGTCCGCAGGCGCCTCAGGCGGCGCTATGCCCGCTAATGCACTCATAGATACGGGCGCGATTCTTGCGCTGCTGGACAGAACCGACCGATGGCACGATTCGTGCGTCGACGCGTTCCATCAACTACGTCTTCCCTTGCTAACCTCAGAGGCTGTTCTCACCGAATTGTTCCACCTCGTTGGCGATACGCGCTCGGAGATGGAGGCCGCCTGGCGGTTCGTCCGTTCCGGAGCAGTGGTCCTCGGCACAATCGAAGATGCGGAACTGCAGCACGTGCACGGTTTGATGTCCCGCTATTGGGATCGACCCATGGATTTTGCCGATGGCACGCTCGTGTATCTGGCAAAGCGTGAATTTCTTTCCGCAATTCTTACCGTTGATCATGCAGACTTCGCAACGTACCGCATTGCAGGAAAGCGCCAGTTCCGGGTGCTCCCGGCCAATCACCCGTAATCTGAAATAGTCCCGTGCGCCCAGCTTGCTTCCAAATTGAAGCCAACCGTGAGATTTGAGCGCTTCGGCCTTCCCCTCGTATCACTCCGCAGCCTGACTCCGTTTCAGGACAGAACTGAAAAAATCCCGCGTTCCAGATGCGTTCCAGTTAATCGCAATTTTGTCGTGTTCTGCGTTTTTGGCGTCTCAAAAAATAAATAACTTATGTGTTTTCAACAACCGCGAATATTTCCGACTCCCCCCGCCTCCACCATGTATCTCAATTTTCCAGTTTATAGACCGCGCCGCCTGGTGCATGGTCACAAGGAAGCCGAAAACTGACACGCGCTTTTTCGCAGCATTGTCATCACGCAGGCAGTGAAGGAACGGGATCTGCTTAGCGCGTACAGCGGCGGCGATTTTCATTTGTGGGTGGGCAAACCGAGGATCGCTTTGATGCGCGAGCGTTTGGAGATTTCGCGCGGAGCACCGGTGCTGCGTTCCAGCCAGTCATGGAAGTCCTTAATTTTTACGGAGTGCTCGATGGGGATGTCCACAACGGACACTTGAACGGTGTTCAAACCTTGCGCGATGCCCATGACCCAATCATTTCCACGTAAGGCCACCAGTCCTAAGGCCACAGCTTCATAGAGAGTTTCAGCGGTTACTTCGACGGTGTGTTTTACGCCATCCATGTCTTTGATGGTGACGAGGCAGGAGCGAACAGGCATAACGAGGATGAAGCTACCATATTCGCTTTTTCTTCGCCACAGTAATCGCGCACGACAATCTTGGACAAATCAGTTGGCGGTCTGGACGCTGACGTACAGGAATTGCGGGGTCTACGGCTTGAAGGAGTTTTGCGCTTGAATTTCGCGGCTGCTGCGATTCAGCTGAGGACCCGGCGCAGAGCGGAATTCGACGGTGATGGTTATTTCGGACTCTACCGGCTTGCCATCGATCAGGGTTTGGTCAAATTGCCAATCTCGCACGTCGCGCATTACTCGGGGCATCAACGCGGAACGGCCGCTAACCGGTTTCAGATCCTCTACGTTTCCATTTTTGTCAACGAAGGCACGCACGGTCACGGCGTCTCCAGGGCGGGCATAGCTTGCCATTTTCACTTGGTTCGGCGCGACTTGGGTGAGCAATTCTCCTACCGTCAATTTTGCGATCGGCCCATGATGGTGCCAGCGACTCTCAGCCGGCATCATGACAAATCTCTGCATTTCGATGAAAACTGAGCGTCCGCTCGCTACCGACTCTACCGGCAGTCTGAGCAAAAATGATACGTTGTTCTTTCTCGCCACCAGCATTACGCCGTGAAGCGGGGGCTGCGCACTTACTGGCGCCAAATTAGTGGTGGCGCCAGGTCCTGGCGATCGCGAGGAGTTGGGTGCGTATGCGTTGGACGCCATATTGGGTCGCACATTGGGCGCCATGCGCGGCGTCGTCTCGGACGCCATGTGAGAAGTCACGTCTGGCCGTGTAGCCGCTCCCGTGATCACAGAAGGGGATGGCGGCGCGGCTTGAGTTTTTGACGCTGTCAAAACCGTATTGTTATTGCGGCTGGCATCGCTAACCGGCGACGAAGTCACAGTGGAATTCCCTTGAGTTCCAGTGATTGTGCTGACCGAATGATTTCCTGATTGTGACGACGCAGTTGACGGATTTGCGATGGCCTGAGTTCCCGAACTTTGGCCAGTAGTGTTTTGATGTGTGGTTGAACTGCTGCTAGCAGGCGTGTTCGATACTGTCGGGTTTGAGCTCGAAGCACCGCGCGTAACTGAAGTTGGCGAGACGTTTGAAGCAGCCGAATGGCGCGCTGCTGCATTTGAAGCAGAACCACTTGAAGGAGCACTGTTGAGATAGTTATATGCCGTAGCATTCGCACCGGAATTAACCGAAATAGTTTTAGCGGCATGATCACTTGGATTTTGTTTCGCGTAACCCGGAGTAATCGGGGCCTTGTTAACTGCAACTCTTGGAGTTTCACGCCGAGCCGGAGTCACGGTGGATTTGCCTCTCGAATCCGCTCCTCGCGGCGTTACGTTACCGGCATTCGTATGTGCGCCAAAGGATGTAACCGGACTGTCAGTTCGTCTAACTGGTTTGACATCTGCTGAGTGCGACGAAAAAGCATCGGTGCCCGCAGGATCCGCGTTAGCCTTCGAATTCACCTTCGAAGGTTCATTCTTCGAGGGTTCATTCGCGTTTGGATATTCTAATGCCGTCGTGGAAGCCGGCGACTTAAGAGCTCGAACCTCTTGCGTAGACATAGAGTTCAGCAGCCCGGTATCGACGAAAGCGGGCGAAGATACGAAAGATTTAGTTGCGGCCGGCGTTTTGACATCCTGCGAAGTCGTGGTCGCAGGAGTCTCGATCGTGCCGTCCGGGAGGGCCTGCGGGCCAGTCGCATCGATATCATTGCCGGTAATGTCCGGGGATTCGTCACGTGTACTCGCGACTTCTGGATCGGGCGTGGGGCTGTGCGAAATATTTTTGCGCGACATCGTAGCGTTGAATAGCCACTGTTGCAGGGGGCGACGGCCAACCATAATTCCTATCCCAAAACTGGGAATGGCGATCCATAGCAACAACAAACCTAATGCTGATAATCCCTCTGGCTTCGACCTTTTCCGCGGAACCATGGTCACCGACGCCAAATCCCATTCATTCTCGCGGAATCCAGCAAAACTGGGATTGGAGCCTTGATAAGACTGCGTTTCCGCAATCCTGTCTTCATTGAGAGGGAGGTCTTCTTGCTGCTTGATCTCGCCTGGCGGAGGAGCGAGAAATTCCGGTGGAGTGCCTCCCAATCCAGCCAGCAGAGAGGCATGTGGCTCTGCTAAAACTGGAGAATCGAGCGGAGCCGAGGCAGCGATGGACGATAGATCGGGACGCAGCTTATCAAGCAAAGCAGGATTAATCGCGGCGCCAGCGAAGGCCGGCGACGACGAAGTGACAGGCTCCGAAACGCGCGGAAGAAGATTGACGTCTCGCGCGCCTTCGTGAGCGAGCCACTCGCGCATACGTCCGCGCTGTTCTTCAGAAATATCTACCAATTGAACGCCGGCACGCTTTTTGGATTTGGTGGTCCACGCCATGCGGCCATGAACTTCAATGCTCTGCCCGAACCCATTCATGCGCACGTGCAGATTCGAATATGTTTCGTCGCCTACCGGAATGGCCATGGAAATAGCCATCCCGTCATCACTGACGTTCAGGACCATTCCACCATTGGATTCTCCGCACGCTACATATATTAGTGTCCTCGGGAGAAGGCGCGGATGCGACCGTCGTTCACGGATTTGCGGTTGGCCGGAGAAGTGCTGTACAGAGGTGTTCACGTTATCCTCACTGCGCGAAGGCGCTTCTGCGCGTCGCGGCTCGGCGACATGCGTTTACGGTCGGGGAGGAAAGCCCGTTGAGTGGCTCAGGGAAGAAAGCGTGTCACGTTCCTGGGCGGAAACGCGAGCTAACGCGAATGTAAATTATAGCAGTCTTTCGAATTGGACGTATTTAATCGCTGGCTTTCCCCAACACCGTGCCAACAAAATCATTCCCCACCGCCAGGTAATAGAACCCGCTATCTAGCGGTAAGTTTCGAACTATTTATCTAGTCGCGTTCCCAGCGAGTTGCGGCGGGAGACGCGGCAGGGCCAGCCTCATTGTTTGCAGCATCCCATGTCGTTCGAGAAATGGGCTCAACGGGCTGTAACTTTTTCTGTTTCAAGGATTTGTTGATAGCCGGTAAATCTTTGGCGACCAGGCTTTCGAATTCCGTCGTGACATTGTCGAGATCCTTCTTCAACGAATCGATACGCGCTATCTGATAGTCACCAGGGCGGCCTTCGTAATTCAGAATTGCGCCGTACAGTCCGGTGGTCTTCTCGCGGATGCGTTCTTCTCCGGTGATCGCTCCGCCTTCTTTGGTAGCGACAATTTTCCCGCGGAGTGCTTCGACCTTTTGCGCTGTGTCGTCGAGACGCTTAGCAAGAGCTGGGTCACCTTTCAAATCCGCCGCGCGGGCCAATAGACCATCGTGAACGCTGTTGATACGATCCACGTCAAAGCTCATGTCTCCCAGCAAATTATAAACGCGCATGGCGGCTTCAAATTCCTGGCGGCGGTCTTCAAGGCTGAACTTTGCCCGCGGATCCAGAACAACGTTAAGTTGCGTAGAGAACGTGTCTTTCCCGCGTGTCATTTTGACGGTGTACGTACCGGGCAAAACGCGAGGACCCTGGCTGGCTTCGAACGCAGCACTGGCGGCAGGCGGAACACGCGGCGCCTTTAATCTCATCGGCCAATCGACCCTGCTAATGCCTCGGCGATTGTTCGGTGGCAGCGTGTCTACCAGTTTGCCCTGCGCGTCCAAAATTTCGATTTTCATTTTGCCAAAAATGTGGCGCTTCTTCTGATAGTAAGTAATGACTGCCGCGTCGGGGGGATTAGGTCCCGAAAACATCGCGCTACCTTCGGCCCACCCGCCATTGGCGTTCAAACGCTGCTGCGGTGGCCTGCCTGGAAGAAACCCGGCATCTTGCGCCATGACTTCTGGAGTTAATTTGCGCAGCGGAGAAATGTCATCAATGATCCAAATGCCGCGGCCGTGCGTGGCGATTACGAGATCAGACTCGCGAGAATGGACGACAATATCGCGAACCGGGACTTGCGGGAAATCGCGCCCACGATACTGCGCCCACTGCTTGCCGCCATCCAGGGATATCCAGAGGCCAAATTCGGTGCCGAGAAAAAGCATGCCGGGCGAAACGGTGTCTTCTTTAATGACGTGCGCAAAGCCGCGCACACCACTATCGGCACTGACAATTGATGTCCAGGTTTTGCCGTAATCCGCGGTTTTGTACACATGCGGGGTCATGTCGCCAAAAGTGTGCCGGTCAAATGCGGCATAGGCCGTGGCCGGATCGTATAAGCTCGCTTCCACCCAGGAAACCCACGAGGCCTTGGGCAAGTCAGGGACGTTAGCGACTACGTTTGTCCAGGATTTGCCGGCGTCACGGGTGATCTGCAAATTCCCGTCATCGGTGCCAACCCAAATGGTCTGCGCTTCGCGCGGAGATTCGCTGGTGGAATAAATAGTGGTGTGCATCTCGGCGTAGGAATTGTCTACCGTCACACCTCCGGACTCCTCCTGCTTCTGTTTTTCAGGATCGTTGCTGGTCAGATCCGGCGAAATGCGGTCCCAGGTTTGGCCGTGATCGCGTGAGCGGAACAAAAACTGCGCGCCAATATAAATGGTGCCTTTTTCGTTAGGGCTCAAATGAATGGGAGTGTTCCAATTGAACCGTAACTTCCCTTCCCCATAATTCGGTTCCGGCTTGATGAAGCGCGTCTCCAGCGTGGCGTGGTTTACACGCCCCACGAATCCACCTTGCGCTTCGGCGTATACATAATTGGGATCGGAAGGGTCGGCAAAAACCCAGAAGCCGTCGCCGCCAAGAAGATTTTCCCAGCGGCTATTGGTAATTCCTCCAGGGTATTGCGAATCACCTGTCCAGACGCTGTTATCCTGCAACCCGCCGTAAACATGATAGGGATCAGCCTGATCCACACTGACGTGATAAAACTGCGAAATCGGCAGGTTGTAGCCCTTCCACCAGGTATTGCCGCCGTCGTAGGAATACCAGATGCCGCCATCATCGCCAGCGATCAAGTGGTCCTTGTTATCGGGATCGATCCACACATCGTGGAAGTCGCCGTGAGCACCTTGAGAAATGGTGCTAAAACTTTTCCCGCCGTCTTCACTCATAATCAGGACAAGGTCGGGTTTGTAAATTTTATTTTCGTTTTTGGGATCTACGATCAGGTTGCCAAAATAAAAAGGCCGCCACACCATCCAGTTGCTGCGGTCGCGCTCCTGCCAGGTCTTTCCGCCATCATCGGAACGAAATAATGCGCTGCGATTAGATTCGATGAGTGCGTATACAACCTCAGGCTTGGAGGGAGCGACCGTTACCGCGACGCGCCCCCAGGGCTTCGCCGGCAAACCTTGCGCACTCTTTTCATCCAGATCTTTCCAGGTGGCACCTCCATCGGAAGAAACAAATAATCCGCTGCCACTGGGCGCAGTCGAATTTTCACCCCCTGAACGAAACGTCCATCCCTTGCGGCGGAAATCCCACATACCTGCGTAGATGGTCTTGGGATTCGAGGGGTCCATGGAGATCATCGAGCAGCCAGTGGAAAGATTCGGGCCCTTCAAAATTTTGTTCCAAGTCGTACCGCCATCCGTGGTCTTGTAAAGGCCGCGGTCTTCGCTGTCACCCCACAATTTTCCGGGGACGCAGGCATAGACGGTGTTACCGTCTTGGGGGTCGATCAAAATCTTGGCAATGCGCTCCGATTCCTTCAGGCCCATGTTGGTCCAATTTTCGCCGCCGTCGGTAGACTTATAAATCCCGTCGCCGATGGAAACACTGTTGCGAGTCCACGATTCGCCGCTGCCGGCCCAGATGGTCTTGGGCGCTTTTGGATCGATCGCTATTGCGCCGATGGATTGCGCGGTTTGCTTATCAAACATAGGCTTGAAAGTGGTACCGCCGTTTACGGACTTCCATACTCCGCCGCTGGCCGCTCCGACGTACACAGTGATCCGGCCGTTCTCTTTGACGGCGGTAAGCGCAGCGATGCGGCCGCTCATCGTTGCGGAGCCGATGTTTCGTGCGCCCAAGCCAGAGATCGAGTCAGAATCGTATTTCACTTCCTGCGCTTGAAGATACGGCACGGAGAAGGTGCCGCTCACGATAGCCGCAGCCAGAACCAAACAGCGAGTCACATTCAACATGTCGATGAAGTCCTTAAAAGTAATTTTGCAAAAGTGCGTTGACGCAATAATTCGAAAGCCCAACGAGAACCTCTACAGATCACTTCGGGTTGGCCTTGGGTTCCGCTTTAGTGACCGGCATGGAGAATAGCGAATCGTCTAGTGGCACATTAATTTCAACTTTGTTGACGGTAAATTTGGCGCGCTCCTGGCTTCCTTTTTGTGCGCTTTCCAGAGCAAAAGGAAAATACAGCCCGTTCACCTGTTCGTAGTCGCCGTAATAATTTTCTGTAAATACCACCGCGCCGCGAATATTGCTCTGATTTTCCATTTTGATTTCGAGGAAGGAATCGCTATCGAGAAAGTAATAACGGACGTCGCCATTTTTCAGCGTGAGTTTCACTTTGTAGCAGTCGGTGCCCTCCACCGAGTCGTGTCCCACCAATTCGGCCTTGTGGCCTTTCTCCTTGTAATTCACCATCGGCCCATCGATATCGGCGTCGATCTGTAGGCTCTTCACATCATCCTGGGACATCAATTCCGGATCCTTGCGACCGCCAAAAGGGGATATCTGCCAGCCAGTCTTGTGGTCATACGCCTGAATTTGCGCCAATCCTTGAATCACAAATTCCTCGCGGACCTTATCGGGACGCTTGTTTTCTTGAAGAAATCCCGCGCGAAAGGAGCCCTGATTGAATTTCCCGGTGGTGCGAATGGTCTGAACGGCTTTCATTTTCTCCAGGCCACCGTGCGCTTGAATGTTCTTGGCAATTACTTCATCCACGGTCTGCGCGAACACCGACAATGGCGCCAGCAACACAACAGCCAACCATGCGATCAATGGACAGAGTAGTCGCCGCGACGCCATACCTTGGCCTTCAATTTTCATGAATTTCTCCGAAAGATGACTGCGCTAGACCTTACAACAAACGCGGAGCTACACAAAGAGCGAATTCTTTTCCTGTAAGACGGCGATACGGATAATTCGTGAGCATGCTCCCCTAACTATTTGCTAAACGTCACGCCACGATAAAAAGGTTCGACACACTAAAATTCAACATGCAAGCGCAGGGAGGGAACGAACACTTGAGAACGTGTCACTCGCTTAATTTCCGTCAATCTACTACCGGGCCGCTTTCGCTGATGATATAAACGCATCACGTTTTTTTTACGCTGGTATCTTAACTTGACTCGCACGGTGTTTCCGGAAGGAATTCATGTGTTCTCGCGAAATTTTAGAATGATCAAATTGACTGCCTTGGTGGGGCTACTGTTCGTATGTAGCAGTTGCACTGTTCGCGCGCAGGATGGGCCGCAGCAACGCGGCCATGACCTGCAAATCTGGACGGGCGGAGGACATGGAACCAATGGGAGTCAGTCTGGCGATGGCGTGTTTAATATTGGCGCACGGTATGGCTGGATTCTGACGGATGCGCATGGGCCGGCTTTTTTGCGCGGACGCTTTGAATACGCCGTGGACGTCGTTCCACTGTTCATCGTGGCGCAGAGTACGAATACGGCATACGGATTTGGCGTCAATCCATTTGCGCTCAAATGGAATTTCGATTCGCAGGGCAGCATCGTGCCTTATGTAGATATCGGAGGTGGCGCGCTGTTTACCAATGTGAAAGTGCCGGAGGGCACTTCACACGTGAATTTCACTCCCACCGGCGCTTTCGGAGTTCACTTTTTGCGCGGCAATTATAATTGGAGCGCAGAAGTGCGGTACATGCATATTTCCAACGCTGGAATATCGCGACCGAACCCCGGCGTCAATACAATTCAAGTGCGGCTCGGATTTGGAAGGTTCACCCAACCAAAGTGATGGGTGAGCGCTGTCGTTCTGCTCCGGAATATTCTTTTGGCGGCACGCACATTGGAGGATAATGTTCTTCGCTACGTTGTTGAGGAGCCCGTCAAATGCCAAAGACATCTCAGAGTGCTGTACCGATGATTTTTGTATTCATTGCGATCGCGGTCATATTGATCGCCGCCGTGGGATACCGCGCGGTGCACGCTGGCGACAAAGCGCCGGCAGTCGGATCTGTCGCGCCAGACTTCACCTTGAAGTCGCAGGAAAACAATCCTGTAAGCCTTCACGATTTCAAAGGCAAATGGGTGGTGCTCTATTTTTATCCCAAGGATTTCACCAGCGGCTGCACGGTGGAAGCCCACAATTTTCAGCGTGATCAGGCCCAGTACGAAGCCAAGAATGCCGCGATCGTTGGCGTCAGCATGCAGGACCCGGATTCGCACCAGAAGTTTTGCACCAAGGAAGGGCTCACCTTCAAACTTCTGGCCGACACCGACAGCACTGTTTCGAGCGCTTACGATTCCGTCATGAATATGGGCGTGACTAAACTTTCCGCGCGCCACACGTTCCTTATTGATCCCAACGGTGTCGTGCAGAAAGTTTGGCTGGATGTGAAACCGGATAAGCACAGTACCGAGGTGCTTGTCGCACTCGACGACTTGCAGAAAAACGGCACCGGGAAATAATTAACGCGCTAAGGATGAGCGCTGCGATGCTAAAACTCAGCGGTTAGCGAGGATCGGCAGGTCCGGGATTTGCAGCAAACGTTGATCCGCGGTGACCAGAGTTAAGTCATAAACCTTAGCGGTAGCCACCAAGAATCGATCGCCCGGGTCGCGATATCCCAACATCGTAAATCGTAGCTCGTGTGCCACGGCAGATGTGAACGGAGCTTCCTGAAGGCCCAGGTCCTTCATCGACTGCTGTACCCATTCACCCATATCGGCGTTCAGTTCCAAGCGCTTCTTTTCCACCAGCAAAACTAGTTCCCAGATGCTTAGCGGCGATAACCACAATTCATTTCGCGAACTGGCTAGTTCGTTGGTTACCTCGGAGGAAATGTTCCAAGGTTCCAAGTGCGTCCAGATCCAGATGTGCGTGTCCAACAGCAGTTTCATTTGGCTACTTTCACAGCCCACGGCTCATTGGTCCGCCTGATCTCACTCTTTTGCGGCTTCCCAGTCCGATTCGTCTCCGATGGGTCCGACGATATCGCCAATGATGCGGCCTGTGCCAGCCATGGTACCGAGGCGGCGGAAAGGTTTGAGGGCACCCGGTGCGACGATCTCTGCTACTGGATGACCGAAGCGAGTTACTAGCACGGGTTGACCGGTTTTGCGCACGCGTTCCAGCACCGCCAGACATGTCGCTTTGAATTTAGAAATTGCCATTTCTTCCACGTCTGCCTCTCTTCTTGCTTTGAACGAAAGCCAGAATAACGCGAGTTAAGGAGATTGTCAACCATCGTCACGTCATAGTCGGACTATGGTCTGACTATATCGTGCCGTGAAGACAGAAATCATCATTCGGCTCCCTATGGTTCGTCGTCTCCGGCTCCGCCCTCGGTGGCGTGAGACGACGATAGTTTATCTGGGTCGATTGGCCGCTTCCCTGCCTTCACTAATTCTGAATTCAGCTGAGGAATATCGTGGTCGCGAATCGCCGCCCATTGGGTCTCCAGATTTTTCAACGCTTCCACTTCCTCGTGGTAAGCGCTTTGCGCTTGCGCAGTTGGTGCGGAGTCGGCACTGTCGGCAACGGCCAGCAGGTTGCCAAAATGCTGGTTGAGAGTAGAAAAATTCTCCGGGCGCTTGCCACTGGCTGGAATACCAAAAAAGCCGCTTTCAGTGCCACCTTCGAGTTGCGCAACTTTTTTCTCCATAGCGGAGAGTGAGGCGGACACCGGTGAATTTCCAGCGCTAGCCGAACGCTCCGCTAACTGTTCGTGCACAGACCGCGCCTGCGCGAGCGATTTGAAACTCTCGTTCATGCCGCGAACTGCGCCGGTCTCCATTTCGAATTGCGCGCGCAATTCCGCGACAGGCGTTTTGATGCGAGGATCCATGTGCAACGTCAGCGGCTGCTCCTGGCTTTTTCCATCCACGGTGAGCTTGACGACGTAGCGCCCCGGCAAAGCCATCGCACCCAGGGGCAGTTCCGGTGTGTTGAGGTAGATAGCGGAAATAGGAAATTCATGGTTGAGCGAATCGGGCGGCGCATAATGCAGGTCCCACACAAAGCGGTGAAAGCCAGCTTCGGACGAGAGAACCTGCTGCGGCCGAACCCAATACATGGGAATGGGGTTTTCCGCTGCGATTTTTTCCATAGGTTTGGGCTGGTCAACACTGGAATAGCGGCGTACCAAGTAATTTTGTGCATCGAAGATTTCCAGCTTCACTTCGGCATGCGAACCGTCCGTCAGCAAATAATCAATGATCGCGCCATCCGGCGGATTTTGCCCTGCTGGCACTTCCGGAGGAAGCGGCGTATCCGTATTGCGATTCCATCGGAAACGCACGGCGGTCTGCGGAGCGAACAAGCGCGTGGATGCTCGGGCGGATTGCGAGGTCCATTGCCGCAGAGGGGTGATGTCGTCGAGAATCCAGAAAGAGCGGCCGTGCGTGGCCACGATCAAGTCATCTCCATGAATCGCCAGATCGCGCATGGAAGTATGCGGAAGATTCAGCTGCAACGGTTGCCAGTTGTCGCCGTCGTTAAAAGAAACGTATACAGAAGTTTCGCTACCGGCAAACAGCAAGCCCTTGTGCGCGGGATCCTCGCGGACGACATTGACAGGAGCGTTGTCTGCCAGCCCTTTTGTGATTTCCATCCAATTTTTGCCGTAGTCACGCGTGCGGTAAATATGCGGACGAAGATCATCGAGACGAAAAGTATTAATAGCCGCATAAGCCGTGCCCGCATCAAAATGCCCGGCCTCTATAATGGAAACTTTGTTCCAAGGGGTCAGTTGCGGTGGCGTCACATTTTGCCAGGTCTTGCCGCCATCTCTCGTTATGTGGATCAAGCCGTCGTCGGTCCCCGCCCAGATGGTGTTGGCTTCCTTGAAGGAAGGAGCCACAGCGTAAATCACTCCGCGGTGTTCCCCCTTTTCAGGGTCGGACGCGGCAAAAACTCCCAGGTTCGCCGGTGTCTCATAGGATTCCCGCGACAGATCAGGACTAATGACGCTCCAACTTCTCCCGGCGTTAACAGTTTTAAACAAAACATTGGCCGAAAAGAAAAGCTCGTGGGGATCGAGTGGAGAAAACACCACCGGCAAAGTTCGGTCGTAGCGGTATTCACCTCGACGGATGGGCTCCGGAGCAATATCCGCAACTTCGCCGAGTTCCTGGTTGGTGCGCGACAAACGCGCTCCGTAAACAATGTTGGCAACGAGCGGATCGACAGCGATGTAGCCGTATTCGAATACGCCGACAGAGTGCCATTCGCGAAAAG
>JAUTXJ010000291.1 GCA_030838075.1 Acidobacteriaceae bacterium | reverse complement strand
ATCAACAGCCGGTTCGCTTCCACCAGCTTGTAGAAGGCGTCCTGCAAAATGTCCTCAGCATCGCGCGGGTCAGGCACGCGACGGCGGATGAAATTGCGCAGCCGGGATCGCTGCTCCGCAAAGATTGCGGAGATTTGACGGTTTTGGTCGGTCATTGCCCAGGTGACGTTCGACGTCTGATTCATCCACCTCTGTAGACGAATGGAAGCCGGAAATATTGTAGACATTGGGAAGGGGGCGAGTCGTCGCCGGGTGCTCTCTGGGTAGCGGACGTATTACGGGCTAACCGATAACCGACCCACTACCCTCGCTGGAGTTGCCAGACGGTGAACGTGGGCACAGCGCTGGGCTAGAGTCCCGTTTTGGAACTGCTTGGTGTGTATAGCCTTACCCCGTCGCCAGGGCAGGGTGGCGTCCTGAAAAATAACAAAAAATAGACCCACAATGTCCAATTTTGAACAGACGCCAAAACGCGGAGCGGATAACTTTCTCTCAGATGTTGGTGGTATACATACGATGCCGGAGCAAAAGCGCTTCCGGGGACGCCATCGGATGTACACCCCTCGCGGCGGCCAGTGCATAAGCCTTAGCACTCCGGCCGCCGCGTTCATTTTTATTAGCTTGTCGCTGCGGCGATAAATTCTCCGCCCACGATGTCACGTAGAAATTCCAACCTGACCACAAAATTCCTGCAGGACACTATTTGCTTATGGAATTTCGGTTTGCAATTAGGTTCTTTGGAAATAGCGCTTATTGAAGACGACGCACATCGTGTGCCTGCGCGATTTTCAGAACGCTTTTGCAAGGATGGCTAGAAATTAGAAATTATTGCAGCTTGAATTGAATCGTTACCTTCATGTGCATTGGCACTGGTTTGCCATGCAATTGCGCTGGTGCGTACTTCCAGTGACTCAGCGCTTCTTTTGCGGACTCCTGCAAAAGCGCTGGGCCGGAAACAATGGCCATGCTGGCAACGTGTCCCGTGGCATCGATCAGGGCCTCGATTGTAACCGCGCCGGTTATTCGCTGAGTTTTTGCCATTTGCGGATATACGGGAGCTACAGAAGAAATTAAGGTCGCGGATTTTATGTCTGGCTCGCTGCTAGGAGCAAGCGGCTGCCGGGAAGCGGAACCCACGAGACCGGATGCTAATCCCGCCGTTGGCTGACTTGACTCAAGATTCAAAGCTTCTTCAGTAGCAACCGGGCCGGACGGCTTGTTCACGATCGGGGCCGATAGTTTAATGGATCCGAGATTTCGTTTTTTCGGCGGCGGGGGCGCGGTTACATCTGCAGTCGCGGCCACATCCGTAGTTGCTGCTGCGTCTGAGGCAGAGTCCACCGTGGCGATGCTTTTATTGACTTTCAGGCCGGCCTTGTTGGCGTCCACGAATTTAGTCGATTTCGATCCTGAAGTTGCATCCGGTTCCGCGGTCGCAGGCGTGGAAACGGCGGTAAATTTAGCGGAAGATTTCTCCGGAGTGGAGGCGCTTACCTGTGCTTGTGGCTGCGTGCGGTCGTGGTTGCTGCTGCGGTTATTGGCGACGTTCGCTGGCGCGTTAGCCACCGCGGTATTGCTCGCAGCATCGCTCGCCGTTACGTTGTCCGAGGATTGGCGCACATACCAGCCTCCTGCTCCGATCAACAACAGAGCCGCAGCGGCGATGGCCCCGATCAAGAACTTGTTGCCGGACGTCCCCGACGCGGCAGCTGCCTCTGACAGGACTTCCTGCTCATCCGCCAGGAAGTGGGTACCAAAAGATGAGGCAGGCACGCCTCGGTTGGCGCTCTCCGGAGTGTCGGTAATTTCGGTAACGGATAGATCGTCGACCACCGGAATCTCGCCGAAATCCTCCGCTGCATCATGACTGCCAATTTCAGGCAACGCCGCGGAAGCAGCTGCCGCGTTGCGCGCCAAAGGCTCCAGCCAGGAAGGTATTTTGATTTCGTCGGAGTCCAGGATGGATTTCGACGGCTGAGTAGAAGTTTTGGCGGTGAATCGGGGCGCCGGCGTCGGCGCCTTTATTGGGTTTGCGGTTTCAAGAATGTCAGTGCTTGCAACGCTTGAGGGCGTTGGTGGCGCGGTGTCCAGCGAAGCCGGTGAGGAATTGGTTGAACCTGATTGCGGCACTGACGCCTGGTTTGGAGCAACAACTGGGCTTGATAAAACAGAATGGGGAACGCGCGGGGAACTTGAAATTGTAGATTTGGTTTCAGGCTGAATCGCTAGAGTCGTTACTGGGGCTTTTGATTCAGCGCCCGAAGCGCCGGTGAAATGCCGAGTCGCTGCGGAAGATGCCGGTGTGGCTTCGGAACTGTGACTCTGCGCCGCTGCGGGGAAACGCATTCCCCAGAAACCCGAGACTGGCTCAGTGAACTCCAACTCCACGTAGCCGCTCATGCTGCGATAATTTTTTGAACTTACTACCTGGCAGACAACTTCTTTTTTTGTTTTCTCGTTGGTGAGGAACAGCAATTGGCCGGGGGCTACCGAAGAAGACAAACGCACGACTGCACCGTGCCCGAATATCAAAACTGTCTTGGTGGATTCTGAAAAAGGCTCGCGCTTGTCGCTACCCGCAACCGCGCGGGCTCCGTTTACCGTGACGGGAACTTCCAGCGCTACAGGTTGCGTGCGCGGTGTTGGCTCGGCTGGCGAGGTGCCGTTAGAACCGGCGGCCGGGCGGGCGGCATTCTCCGGAATGGACGTTAGTATTTCGTTTTCCTTTGTTACACGGGACATGAGCACACTCGCGAGAACAAATTTCTCCGGCACACACGAACAGAGCGTTCGCGCAGAATCACCCTATGGTCTAGGCCGCGTGGGGGACTAGCTATAGTACGGAGGTACTATGTTAAGAAGATTTGTACAGATAGACACCCCGGTCACAGGGTAAAAACTACCTGTACTACCGGACAGGTGGCGGCAGGGCGCCTTTGAATTGTTCGTCGAGCTCCACTTGGTAGCCGGTAACCATTTTGTTAGTTTCATTGGCCATGCCGATGACCGCTTGCAATTCATGGAACATTTGATCGGTCATGCCTTTTTTGCGCGCCGACGCCGTGTGCGATGCGATGCAATAACCGCAATTGTTCGTGACGCTGACCGCTACGTACAGCAATTCTTTGGTCAAGGGGTCCAGGGCGCCGGGCGCCATGATTTGCTTCAGCGATTCCCACGTACGTTTTAGAGTGGCCGGATCGTGCGCGATGGCTTTCCAGAAATTATTTATCCAGTCGATTTTTCGTGTGGCCATGATGTCGTCATAAACGGCGCGAACTTCCGGGCTGGCGTCTTTATATTCAATTAGTGCGAAGGTGGCCATGATTTCTCCAGAGAATATTCAACAAATCGGTTCGTAAAAAATTTAGCAGGAACTTTAAGCAATTTGAAATTTAGAAGTTGCACGCTTGGAGGTGACACGAGTTGCACGCTGGCGAGGAGGGCAGCAGAATTTGTCGAGCAGCAGCTTCGCCAGGCGTTTGTGATTGTGGCGAATGACATCCCGCTCATCCAGCAAATTATCCAGAACTACCCGGCAACCCAATTTTTGAAGCTCCGGCAAATCTATGACTACAGGTTCAGCGCCTTGTGCACGATAGCGCCTCGCAACTTTTGGTGAGATTGGTTGGCGATTGGCAACCACGTAATCGACTAACTTGCGCGAGGCGTGGATTTGAATGGCGCGCAGATGATCGGCCAGCGCGTATCCCGCGGTTTCACCAGGCTGGGTCATGAGATTGGCGATGTAAACCCGCGGAGACTTGGAGTTCGCGATGGCCGAGGCGACTTCAGGAATCAGGAGATTGGGCAGCACGCTGGTGTACAGCGAGCCGGGGCCAAGAAGAATCAGATCCGCTTTGCGAATGGCTTCAATGGCGAGTGGAAGCGGGCGAACTTTTTTCGGCGAGAGCTCTAATTTTTTTATGGGCACGCGGCTGGCGGTGATGCGCGTTTCACCGCGCACGCGGCGGCCATTCGTGAGCGTAGCGACAAGATGCACGTTGGCCAGCGTGGAGGGAAAAATTCGGCCGCGGATGGCGAGGACTGTGCTGCTTTCGCGGATGGCCTCGGTAAAGTCTCCGGTGATGTGGGTAAGCGCGGCAAGAAAAAGATTACCGAAATTGTGGCCGGTCAGTCCGCGGCCGGCATGAAAACGGTATTGGAAGAGACGGCCGAGCAGCGCTTCGTCCTTGGAAAGCGCGACCATGCAGTTGCGAATATCGCCAGGTGGCAGAATGCGATTTTCACGCCGCAGGCGGCCGGAGCTGCCGCCGTCGTCTGTCACCGTGACGATCGCGGCGAGATCGGAAATGGGGCGCTCCGCGTTGGGATTTTTGTCGTCGCCGCGGACGACGTGTTGTTTCAGTCCGCGGAGCAAAGCAGATAGGCCAGTGCCGCCGCCGAGGGCGACGATGCGAAATCCGCGCGATTTTTTTTTTGGGTTGGCGGCGTTTTTTTTCACGTGCGGGCGCTGCGAATTAATTTTCGGTCAAATAGCGGGCGATCGAACAGCGGCAGGTTTTCTAGCGATCAGCCGGCGGTGCCGTCTTTCTCAGGATACAGCAGCTCGGTGAAGCGCGGATCTTCCTGAAGGAAGGCGAAGTCTTCATCGTTACGCGCGTG
>JAUTXJ010000267.1 GCA_030838075.1 Acidobacteriaceae bacterium | reverse complement strand
GCAAATTCGTTACCCATGGGAACTTCCCTTAGAAAACCCATTATTCACCCATCAGGCGGCGCGATAACGGTACAACAATTTGAGATGTTTCGCACTCCCGAGGAACGTCCTACGCGAAGAGCGCCGCAGCAAACTTCGCGGTCAGATGAACTGATCAAACCAAAGTAAAAGCGGAGATGAAATCAAGCGCATGCGATGGCTTCGATCTCGATTTTCCAGGCTGGATTGGCGAGACCGGCGACGATAAGGGTGCTGGCTGAGCGGCGATCGCCCAACGCTTCCGCACGGGCAGGGCGGCTAGCGGGAATCTCGGCGGCGTTGGGAATAATCATGGTCGCCTTTACGAGGTTGTCAGTAATTTTCGTAATATCGAAGTAATCGATTCGCGGAGTTCCCATTTTCTAGCTCCTTAAGTGTTAACCATTGCCCATAATTCAAATTTATTCTGCCAGCGCAACGAACTGAGAATCAAGGCACGCGTGAGCGCTCCCATCGCTACATTGGTCAGGGCAGATCTTTCAAATCGAACAAAGATGCTATCAATGTTAAATTTCATATCACCATGAAAATTTATTTTGGTTTCACCGTTGCCGGGGATCGCTCCGCTATCGTAGCGGCGAGAAAGATAGTAGGCCTGATTCTGGAAATGGGTCACGAAGTACTTACGCGACATCTCGTCGAAGACAATGCTTGGGACCAAGATAGAGCGCTCACGCCGAAGGAAGTTTATCTTCGGGATATAACTTGGCTTGATCACTGCGACGCGTTTTTGGCCGAGGTTTCCGGATCTTCGTTTGGTGTGGGGTTTGAGACTGGGTATCTTTTGGGAGCGACCTCCAAGAAAGTAGTCTTGTTCTACCGGCGAGAAGCCGAGGCCAAAATATCTCTTCTGATCACGGGTATAACTCATCCGAATTGCACGCTGGTACCGTACTCGGACCTCAACGAAGTGGAGTTTTGGATTGGAAGAAACTTGTCGCATCTGCAACCCCCACGACTCAACGGTTAATAAGAAACGCTACACTCAAAAGCTGACTAACCCGTTGGTGCCGGCGGGTAATCCAGTCAGGACTTGAACCGAGGAAAGGCCGCCAGTGGACGACTCAATGCGAAACACTTCGATGTTTCCGGTGGTGGTCAACACATTCAAATACCTACCATCCGGGGTGACGGCCATGTCCAGCGGATTGCCCTGCGTTGTGGCAGCGACAGATGCGGACAAGGAAAGCGAACCGTGTACGCCGATAGCGAATTCCGAAATAGTCCCACTTGCGGTGTTGGAGACGTAGGCGGTCTTTTTGTCGGGGGTAATGACGAGCCAGCAAGCAGTTCTTTGCTGTGTTTGCACCGCGGCGCTGATCGTTTGTAAGGCTCCTTGCGAACCGACCGTGTAACTGGACGCGGTTCCGGCTCCGGCCTCCGACACATACAACTGAGTAGCATTGCGGAAGGCGAATCCAAACGGCTCGGTGCCGGCCGACGGGTGAACTACGTGACCGCCAGCGACGCCGTTGGCGTCTACCGTGTAGGTATCGATGTGGCCGCCTCCGGTCTCGGTAACCACGATGATGCTTCCGTCTGTGCTGAACTGAATCTGCGCGGGATTCACGCCGCCTGCGCTTAGCTCTACTGTCGAACCTGGAATCGGAGTGAGACTTCCGTCGGTTCCTAACCGCAGACCAGTAATGTTGTCACCAGCCGGGTCACCTGCTTCGCCGCTCCGGTTCAGGACGTACACCAGCCCGCCATGCTCCGTGACGCTAACGGGCAGCCGACCGCCCGAGGAAACCCGTCCAGTCTGCGTCAATCCCTGGTTCGTGATTTGGAAGGCCGTAACATCGTTGCTGCCAGGATTGACTACAAAAAGATATTTGCCATCATTACTCAGCGCCAAAGCCCCCTGGTTTTCCAGTCCGTGACCAACCCCCAAGCCTCCGGTGGCAAACGTCGCGGCCTGGCTCAAAGTGCCATCCGAGCTTTGTTGATACGCGATCACGCTGTTACCTGTGGTTGCGTTCTCCATCGTGTAAACGGTAGTGGACGAACTTGCTGGCGTTACAGTAGGGGCCGGTGTTGCGGCATTGTAAGAACTCCCGCAACCGCAGCAGCTCGCCATCAAGAATAAACTGCCACATGCCTTGCTTAATCGGGTTCTCAGCTGTCGCCTTGGTAGTCTCATGCATCCCCCTACCGTGCGATTCGCGGTGCTTGTAGAAGTTTCACGCGCGGGCCGTCGAGGGGAGGCGTTGTGACGTCTGGATTTACCGGACTGGAACTCCTTGAACGCGGTGAAATTGTTCAGGGTTGTATCGCATGGTTCGCCTGCAACTGCATATCCATTGAAGCTGAAGTCGCTAGCGATTCCTCCAACAAATATCCGCGCAGAGCGACGCTGCTTGTCCAGGTGCGCTCGAGAGCGTCAACGTAGGCGGTCTCGTTTTCGTAGAGCATGTGTTGAAGCATGAGAACACGAATGAACGAAGCGGTCATGAGTCCATACTGTTCGGCCATCAGTTTATAGGCGCGCTCCAGCCGCGGAAGTATTTCGGTGCGATAGCGCTCGGCGGTTAACCGCGCGCTGCTGTAATCTTCGGTGTACATCGCGAAGCGGTCGCGGAGCATCAGGTCCACCCGACTTACTTCGTTCTTAGCGGCATTGAGGTTGGCGCTTTCCGCTGCGACGCCTCCCTGATTGCGGTCCCACAGATGAAGATGCAGGCCAATTTCAGCGAAGCCCTGGAGACCAACGCGCCGGTCCGGCCCGTTAAGCTGCTCGAAATTTTGCTGCATTCCAGCACGGACCGTGATGTCAGGAATGCTCTCGTGCTTGGCACGGAGCACCGCAGCCTCAGAGCGCTCTACGCTGGCTTGCGCGGATTTTACCTCCGGACTCTCAGCGAGCAGGGAACGAAGCAACTCCGACGAATCCAGCGAAGGAAGATCGGCATCGATCTTGCCGGCCACACCTCCGGCGGGTATGGAGGGGACGCCGACCGCGGAAATCAGCATCGCCCATTCACGCTTGAATTTGGCCTCGGCGATTCCGGCAGCGATTTCCATGCGCTGCTCCTCGGTTTCGGCTTCGAGGATTTCCGTCTCATCGGCCTGACCCACATTTCCGAGCTGACGAATGATGCGCACGTTGCTTTGCGCAATGCCAACGAGATCGCGTTCGAGTGCTAGGCGTTCTTGAGCTGCGAGAACCCGGTAATAGGCGATACGCACATCGTTTTCCACGCGGTACCCCTGCGCGTCGGCTTCGGCTTGACGCTCTTTCACTGCGCTTGCACCGATCTTGCGATTCAGACCGAGTTTGCCGCCAAGAATGATTGGTTGCTCGACGAAAAATCCTTCCTCGCCGCCTCCATAAGCGCCGCCGCGAATCTCGTCGCCGCGATACCCGATGACCGGGTTCGGGTACAGACCGGTCTGAAGCTCGCGCCCCCGTGCAGACTCAACGGCGCGTCGAGACTGCGCCAGCGTGGGGTTGTGTGTCACGGCCATCTGCTCCAGGTCTTCAAGCTGGACAATCGGGCCGGACACCACGCGCTGCGAATTCCCAAGGTGCGGAAATTGCGGCATGACCTCATGGATGTTGCCGTGATGATGCATTTCCATTTTCGGCTGGTCCGCCATCGGGAAGAAAACTTGAGGTCTCTGTTGGGACGGTTGCTGTGTAGAGTCTTGGCCTGCCGGTTCTTTCGGTTCAGCGGTCTGTGCAGGGGCGATTCTTGCCGCCAGCAATATCAGTAAACAGATTCTCAGGGCACGGTTGAAAATTGGCAATAAGGTCATCGGCGGTGGCCTTCGTCATTGGCGTGCTCGGCGTGCTCATGCGCTGAGTGGTCATGGTCCCCGTGTTGGTGTTCCCCGTGTGCTTGTCCGCCAAGTGGCGGTGGCGGCGCAGTATAGCCATTCTTGACGTCCTTCATGACCAACTCGTATAAATCTGGCGGCAGCACTCGCACCAGGGTCATCATGCCCATCATCATGGCGCTCCAATTCCTGGGCAGCCCATTATTTTCCGGCTTGGCGACGACTTCGTCCATGCCCATATCCATGAAGGCATCCTGCGGAAAGCCGGGAACATTGTTGGCGTCCGGCGTGATTGGTGCGTGATGGACATGCTGGAATCCCACCTGGTCGGCGAGCGTCTGCATCTGGATGAGAGCGCGTGAATCTTCAGTGTCGGCAGTCATCATCATGCGGTCGCCGAGAAGGTCGCTCATGGCGTTCATGTTGTGATGAGGCATGTGACAGTGCAGCATCCATTCACCGGGATTGTTAGCCACGAACTCGAAGTCGCGGGCCTGCGCAACTCCAACCAACACGGTATTAGCCGGACCCCAAAGTGTTTCGGGTTGCCGCCCACCTTCTGTGCCGGTCACAACGAAGGTGTGGCCGTGCAGGTGGATCGGATGATGGTCCATGCCAAGGTTGACGAAACGTACCCGAACGCGACTCCCAAGGCGCACGATTAACGGCGTGGTCATGGGACTGCAAACCCCGTTGAAGGTCAGCCAGTTCCATTCCATGTTGGCGGTATTGGGGACGGTGTTGTTCGGCAGCAGCGCCCACTCTTGTAGCACGATGCCGAAGTCGTGATCCACGATTGGAGCGTGCGCCCGGGTCGGGTGCAGAATAAACATCCCAATCATTCCCATCATCTGCTGCATGGGAGAGTGCGAATGATAGAAAAATGTGCCGTTCTGATGGACTGTGAACTCGTAGCCCAACTGTGACCCGGGGGCGATGGGCTTCTGTGAGAGGTACGGCATTCCGTCCATGGCGTAGGGGATTTCGAGGCCATGCCAGTGAATGGCGAAAGATTCGGGCAACCGATTCTCGACCACGATTCGTACCTGATCACCCTGGTTAACCTGAATCGTGGGTCCTGGGCAGGATCCATTGAAGCCCCAGCAATCGATGGTTTTCCACGGTGCGATTTTTCGTTTGACAGGTTCGGCGACGAGTTGAAATACCTTCGTGCCATTATCGAGCGTGAAGGGAAGATTTTTCACATCAGGAGTAATTACGGGGCGGGGTACTGCGGGCGCTGAACGCTCCGCGGGTTTCGGTCGCGTTGATCGGGTTCCGACCGGTGGTGGTGTGTCCGTACCAAATAATCGCGACACGCCACCTAAGCTTGCGACGGCTGCGGCGGCAACTTGCAGAAAAGAACGCCGTGAATCCATAGTCCCCTCTCAGAATGCATTGCATAGGACGCGTTTGCTTGACGAAAGATGTATCTATTCGGCGTCCCAAAGGCAATCTTCATTTGTTTGCTTTGCTTATTCGGTTTTGAGCTTTTCACCCGGCACGGATACTTTGGTTTCAAATCGAAAGAGGTCAGGGCGCGAGTAATGCCCTGAAACATCGAAGGTCATCATTTCCCGGTCAATTTGATTCAAGTCCAAATCGCAAATGAGCAGTTCCTCGCGATCGAATACCGGGTCCAACACATAGTGAGAGTCGGGGCCAATGATGGCGCTGCCGCCGCGCTCGATCCATTGGCCGTAATCGGCCCGCGATGCGACGCCCTCCCGAAGTTCGCGCGGCAAGTCTCCATCCGGCATCATCAAGCCCACCGCGAGGACGAAACATCGCCCTTCGAAGGCGTAGTGCCTGCTCGCTAATTGATGTAAGTCGTGGACTGTCGGCCAGACAGCCACATGAATGTGCTCGCCGGAATTGTGCAAGGCCATGCGCGCGAGCGGCATCCAGTGTTCCCAGCAAATCAACCCGCCTACGCGCGCGGCAGCGGTAGACACCGCTTCCAGTCCGCGCCCATCACCATTTCCCCACACCAGTCGTTCGGTGTAAGTGGGGACAAGTTTTCTGTGGTGGTTTTTTAGTTGGCCGTCCTCTGAAATCGTCAAAAGCGAGTTGTAGAGCGTGCCGTTTCCCGGGCCGTCATCGACTCGCTCATTCGCTCCCATCACAACCGCAATCTTCAGATCGCGCGCAGCTTCGCAGAGCAAATTTACTTCGTCGCCGGGGATGCAGATGCTGTTGTCTCTAAGTCTGGCGAATACGTCTTTTACCGCTGAGCTTTCCCACAGCGCAGCGCCGGGGCAGACATCGAGCCACGCCGGATAGCCTGGCAACCAAGTCTCGCCAAACGCAACGAGTTGCGCATTTCGTCCGGCTGCTTTCTGAATGAGATCGAGAGCCTTTGCCAGGCTGTCTCGTTTATTGAGGTAAACGGGAGCGGACTGGGCAATTGCCACAGTTACTCGTTTGGAATCGGCTTCCGATCGCCCGGTTCTTTCCATCGAAGGGGTATCGTACCTCTGCGGATGTTCAACATCTCCAAATAAATCGGAACACCTGAAGGCCGAAATAAATTATGACCGTCAGGCGGGAATGGAACGCACCTGTTTCAGTCGGGGAGAGCCAAAAAAAGTTGCGATCGCCGTGTCCACCGAAAGCTTGCCCGCACCAAAAATGAAAACTATGACCGAGACGATCAGAAAAGCGAAGGGAGCGGCGGCAATGAACTTATCCGGGTCGGAGAAGAAAGATAGCAGCGCCTCGCGGTCCCCGATCACATAAGCCATAATCATGTTTATGGTGAGTACAAGACCTGTGATTCTGGAAAGCAGACCGAAAGCCAGGAAGATACCACCGAAAAACTCGACGGATGCGATGAAGATGGCCATCTGCGCGGGCATCGGCATGCCAAGACTGGTGAAATACTCAGTCACATTGGACAGATGATGGAGCTTGCCCCAGCCGCTCTGAGCCAGTTGCCATCCCCAATAAAGCCGAACAAAGAGAAGGAACGGTGACCGCAGATAAGAAACCAAACCCAAAAAGCGTTCGTGCCATTGCTCAATTTTTGTGACGATGATATTCATGATCGTTGTTTACTGAGCTCCGTATCATGTCGATCCGTTAAAGCCTTTCCTGGCGTATTCTGTTCCGCTTTAGTAAAGGAAAAGAGGGCCAGGAGAAATTCCCCAACCCCCCACATGGAATTGGGTCAGGGTTTAAATTACTCCTGAGGCGGCTTGGAGCCATCTGTCGCGCAACCACCTTTACCCTTGCAGCTGTTCTTGCCTTTGCACCCGTTGTCGCTCGCTTTGCAGCCGCCCTTACCCTTGCAGGAGTTCTGGCCTTTACAAGCGTGCTTTTCTTTGACCTTTTGATCGTCCTTCTTGTCCCCTTGGTCCTGACCGCTGAGTGGAGAATTCAGTGAAGGAAGCAAGGTTGACGCCTTGACCGCCGCGCCAGTTCCGGCGAATAGTCCCGCGAACGCCGCACTGGCCAGCAATGCCTTTGTCGTTTTTGTCATGTAAAACCTCCTGTCGATTAGAATCAGATCCGAAACACTCTCCGGGCATTCTTTGCGCCTCGTGGACCGTAAGACACCG
>JAUTXJ010000260.1 GCA_030838075.1 Acidobacteriaceae bacterium | reverse complement strand
TGACGACCGTGGACGACATCACGCCGGGCTACTTTGAAACATTGCGTATTCCTATCCTGCGCGGGCGTGCATTCACCGACGTGGATCGCAAAGAAACAGTGGTAGCGATCGCCAGCGAAGCGATGGTTAAGCAATACTGGCCAAACGAAGACGGGCTAGGAAAGAGATTTCATTTCTTTGGTGACCCGACGCTTCGAGAAATTGTTGGTGTGGTTGCGAATTTCGTAGTCAATGAAGTTGGAGAAGAGCCGCAGCCTATTGTGTTTTTACCCATGGCGCAGGACTACGTGCCGGCCGCGACTCTACACGTGCGTACCACCGGCAATCCAGAAAATGTGGTTGCCACCACGCGCGTCGCGCTGCAATCGTTGGACCCTAATCTGGCGATAACAAATGTGTTTACCATCGGGCAGATATTGTCCCAGGCACTTTGGGCCCCGCGCATGGGCGGCATCTTGCTCGCCCTGTTTGGAGCGCTGGCGCTAGTGCTGTCCGCGGTGGGGGTGTATGGAGTGCTGTCCTATTCGGTGAATCAGCAGACGCGTGAAATCGGTTTGCGCATGGCGCTGGGAGCTCAGCGCGGCGATGTCATGCGCCTGATACTTGGCCAGGGGTTACGGTTGACAGTAGTGGGATTAGGTCTGGGAATCTTGGCGGCCTTAGCGCTAATGCGCGTGCTGGTCAGCTTGCTGTTCGACGTGCGTGCCTACGATCCGTCGACGTACACCGCAGTTACGCTGTTGCTCACGGTCGTAGCGCTGCTGGCTTGCTACATCCCCGCGCGGCGCGCGATGCGCGTAGATCCGATGGTGGCGCTGCGTTACGACTAGGCCGTTACGGTTTTGGCTTCTTGAAAAGTCCGCCCAGAGATTTGGTGGCATCCGCCGGATTCAGGTTCGTCGGGCTCAGATTCTTCGCGCCTGTCAGGCCGCTGCCCGCGCAACCCAATTGAGATTTCAACATTCCGGCGGCGACCCCACCGACATCCGGAACGAATTTGGGATCGGCTGTGGTGCCCTCAATTTTGAACGGCACGGTTACACCATTCTTGCAGCCGCTTGAACCTCCGCCGCCCAAAACTGAAGTGAGTGCGCCAGTAGGATTCGCGACATTGGCAACGCCACTTTTAAGCGTTGCGGCCATTTTGAAATCCAGATGGTTAGCCGCGTCTATGGTGCCGGCTCCCACGATCTGGCCGAACGCCGGGAGCACGGCGATGAAATTATCGGCGCGCAATCCGTCGCGAGTCATGCGCAAATTAGCGGTCATTTTTTCGATGTCCAGATCTTTGCCGCTCTTCAATCCAGTAATCGCTGAAATGCTGGACATTTTCGAACCCAGATCGAATCCGACCAATTTAACGGTGAAAATCCCGGCATTACCGCTGGTAACCAGATTGGTCGTGGGCCCCGCCATCGTTAGATTTTCGCTGACTGTCCCACTCCCAATGGAAGCTCCGTTCGGAAGGTGAATGCCGATGGCTGGCAGAAAAGCCGCTATATCTTTCGCGGGCATGTTCTGGCCGTCGACTTTGACATTAACGATGGTGTTTTCGCCGGAGTTATTGTAAGTGCCGGAAACTTGCGCGGTGGCGCCGCTGATTTTCAGCGTGGTGCCATTTAACGTGCCGCTCTGTTTGGCAAGATCGTACTTGGTGTCGAAGTCCACCACCAAGGGTACGGACGAAGGAGAGCCACCTTTAATGAGGAGTGCTTTAGAAAGCTTGGCGTTGCCTTTGGTTTCAGCCTGACCCTGAGCTGAAGTCAAGCTGGCATCCAAGTCCAGGAGTCCGCCGAGCCCGGTGTTAGGCTCGATAAATCCAGTAGAGCCCAGATTGAGCGAGCTTGCTGTGAGTTTTGCGTCAACGGGCGTCAGCGCAGCGTCCGTGGCATCGAGAGGCCCAGCGTTCCCATCCAGCTTGAACTTTCCGCCGCCTGGAAGATCAGCCGAAACCGAGACCGGAAATTTGCTGTGCGTTGAAATATTGGAAGCTTCGACGTTCACATGGTCGTAGCTGGTGCGCTTGGGATTGCCCACATAACCGACAATGATAGTGCCGTTCTCAAGCGACAGCTTTTCGACGGACAACTCCGAGGAACCATTATTTTGCTGGGGCGCCTGGTTGTTGGCAGTGTTTGCCGCCGCTCCGCCGATCGAAGAATAATTCCATTGGCCCGCCGGATTGTGCAGCAAGGTGACTTGCGGGTCTTTAATCGTCACGCTGGTAATGTTCAAGGCTCGCGAAAAGATCAGCGGCATCATGGCCACGCCAACGCGAACGGCCTTGGCGGTCAGAAACGGTGTCTGGCCGAATTTGGGGTCATCGGAGACCGCCAGATTATCAGCCGAGAGCGAGCCAGTGAGAAGCGAAAGACTAAGATTGCCCAACTGCACCTGGCGGCCCAGGGCGGCCGAGGCTTTTGTTTCAATTGTGGGCTTGAATTGATTGACGGGAATCAGGAACGGAACGATCACCAGGATGACTATGATGATTCCAACGACGATCAGAATGTTCCGGACTTTACGGTTCATATTGCCTCCAAGCAACTCGCCGCTCGAAGGGAACGCACCCATGGCTTCACGAGAGGAAGAGCCGCGATCATAGCACAGCGACGGAAAGCGCTGCGTTCACACCTTAGATTGCCGGAGCTCCAGAAAACGGTGCAAGCGGGTTGCTCTGGAGGTGGTGTCGCTCAAGGTGACCGTCTGCGTGCCCAGATAGGTTCCCGCTGCCAGGCTAAAACGAGGGGGTTGCTACTGTTCCGCCACCACCGCTGTTGCTGGTCATTGTCCAACTCAAGATGTTTTGGTTGGAAGTGTATCGCCCGTGGCGCCAGCGAATCCCGCATAGGCCATGTTCGAGCCGATGGTGTTCGAGGTAAAAAGAAGAACTCGCCAATCGCCAAGATGTTTCCCCCTTCGGGAAACACAAAAGGCCCCCCAGCCAGCTAATAACATTCACCAGCCTAGGTAAATCCTTTGTAATCAGTGCGCGTTTTAGCGATTGGGCAACGGAGGATGCTCGTTACAGGAAATACGATGGTGTTTGGCAAAACTTCGCCGAGAGTCAGGCTGGCTACATAGACATCGGATGAGAACCGAGCAGGTCCCAGACTCGCCAGAATTCACGCATCTCCTCGGTCGTGCCGAGCGAGATGCGTAAATAATTCGGCATGGAAGGAATTAGCGGCGCTAACACGAAATTATTCTTGGTGTAGTGTTCAAAAATTTCCGCCGCTGGGCGCATTACGTTTAAACACACAAAATTGGTGTGCGAATCCAAGGCTCTCAGCATCCGGGCGTTCACCTGGTTCATGAATTCCTGACGGTCATTAAAATTTCGATTGGTGCAGCTTTCTAGGTGCTCGCGGTCCGCGAGAGCCACCGAAGCGGCAAACATTCCCGTGCGATTCAGCGGGAAGGGCAATCCTTCTTTATCCATTTTTTCAGCATTGGCAATCGACGTTACCGCATAGCCGACACGCGCGCCTGCCAATCCATGCCCTGTGGAAAAAGTTCGCGTAACAATCACGCGCGGATTTTTCGACGGCCGGTCTATAAACGATGCGTAAGCACCCGATCCACCGGCATACTGATGATAAGCCTCATCGATTACCACCTGAAATTTTGGCGACACGTTGACAAGAAACTCTTCAAGATCTTTGCGCTCCGTCAGGGTTCCGGTAGGACTGTTAGGGTTGCACACATAGATGAGGCCGGCGGCTCTGCTTTTATTGGAATGTTTCAGCATTCCCTCTAAGTCGTGCGAGTGGTCATTGCGCAATGGAACTTCAATGATGGTAGCTTCTCTGCTTCGTCCATATTGCGCGATGAGGTCGCAGGTGGGCTTTGCGACGATCAGCGTGGCGCCCGGAGCGAGAAAGGCCGATGCGGCCATTCGTAAAACATCGCTAGATCCGCAACCGACCACAATTTGCTCCGGCTTCATAAGCTGATTTACGCCGGAAGTTGCTTCACGGTGATAATCCGCCAAAGTTTTCAGGAAAGCGTTGGAATCGAGATACCGGCTGGTCCCAGTGGCAGCTGCCTGCACCGCAGCAATCGCTTTCGGAGACGCGCCATAGGCATTTTCGTTTCGGTCCAGGCGGATAGGTTGCGGATGTTGCCCGGGAACCTTCGAAGCCGATAGGGATTCGCTGGTATACGCAGAGGCGGGCCTCGGCGCAAGCAAGGTACTCGCCGCTATTCCCGCGCCGAGCTGTTTCAGCAGATCTCTGCGATTCACGGTCATATAAATATTTGATAACAAGGATATCCTTCCGCGGTCAATTGCTGGAAAGAAGTAATTGTCATGAGTCCAAAAGAAAATGCCAACCGCTCCACGCGAAGTGGGGGCGGTTGGCCGGCTTCGTTAATTTACCGTCAGGGTCAACTGAATGGGCGACAACTGCAGAGGTTTGCCGCTCATGCTGGACGCCGAGGGCGACAGTGTAAGGGTATAGGTTCCCTTTTGTGTACCTGTACTGGTCGGAGCCGCAGTCGGGTTAACCACGGGCATGCCACTACTCGCGCAGCCTGCAAGACCGTACCCGGCGAGTACAAGAACCAGTAAGCCGCCAGCGTAAGCGAGTCGCCCCGGCATGAATCTGCGGTGCTTAAGTTGATTCATCGCGAGTAGCGCTGCCAGGCAGATGCTCAGGATGAGGAGCGTCGGATAACGCAATGGAGGAAGGTTCGGCCGGTGATTGTTGACGGGAATTAGCGAGGATTTTACAGTTGTGACCGTCACATTCACGGCAGCGGACGCGCCTGTCGTTAACTGGACGGGATTCGTGACAGTACATACGGTTGTGACAGGGGCGCCGGAACAGGCCATGTTTACTGGGCCTGAGTACCCGATACCCGGAGTGAGTTGCAAACTGTATTGAGCAGTTTGTCCGGCCGTAACCGTGGTGGTCGGGGCTGAGGGCGTAACTGTATATACCGGGCTGGCCGTGCCGTTAACCGTAAAGGACTGCGGCGAATTGGGAGCATCGTCCGTTATGGTAACTGTCTCCGTACGAGCGCCCACTCCGAGAGGAGCGAAGGTCACCGAGATAGAGCAACTCGTATTGGGAGCGATGAGTGTACCGATGCAGGGATTTGACGGATTGACGAACTCCGACACATTCGCGCCGGCAAAAACCACTCCGGAGATATGCAGCGGTGCGGTACCGGAGTTCGAGATCACCACATTGGCTGAATTGCCTGCCGTTCCTTGAGTTCCCGCGACTGCTACTGAAGCCGGAGAAATAACGACGGCTGGAGTTAGGGGAGTCGAAGAAGTTCCCGTTCCGCTGAGCGGGAAGCTCTGCGGACTGGCTGGCGCGTTGTCGGTGATTTGCAAGTTGGCTTGACGCGCACCAGTGTTGCTCGGCGTGAACGTTATGCTGACCGTGCAAGTCGCGCTGGCGGCTACTGTGCCATTGCAAGTATTGGACGCCAGCGTGAAGTCAGCGGCGTTTACTCCGGTGAGCGTGACCGCGCTAATATTCAGTGCGGCATTGCCGCTGTTCGTGATAGTCACAACGACTGGCGCGCTGGTAGCACCTTGCGTGGTGCTCGGCAGCATAATTGGACTGCTGGGCGCAACGGTCACTGCAGGAGTCGCTGAAGCGAGGCCATTGCCGCTAAGGGCCAGAATTTGCGGGCTGCTTGAAGCGTCGTCCGTGAATTGCAAGTTGGCCAGGCGCTTTCCCGTGCCGCTGGGAGCAAAGGCGACCCCTACGCTGCAGGTGCCACTGGCCGCTATCGCTGCAGCAGTGCAAGTGTTGGATGTAATTGCAAAATCCGTGGGATTGGTGCCGGTAATGGTAACGCTACTGATATGGAGAGGCGCGCCACCACTGTTAGTAACGGTGATAGAAATTGGAGCACTGGAAGTTCCTGCCGCAACGTCCGGGAAATCGATGGGACCTGCCGGCGCAAAACCGACGACGGGTGTTGGGCCAAGAGTCCAGGTCAAAATATTCTGAGTCGCGGTAAGCCCGCCCGTGGCACCTGTGAACCCCGCATAGGCTGTGGTCGCGCCAACGGTTCCAGGAAGGTCGATTGTCCAGGTATGGGTAAACACTGCTTTGGTGACGGTGTCAGTGATGGTCATAGCCAGGGACACGCCGTCATAGATCATGTGCACGTCGAAGAGGTCGCCGCTGTGCAGATCTACGCCTGAGCTGGTCATGTCGACGGCGGGTACGGTTGGTGAAGCGCCGTTGACGTAGAGACCCGTTGAGTCTACGCCCTCTCCAGCGTTGTCGTACAAGTCGAATTTCACCGCCACGCTTTTCGGTATTTCTCCTCCGATGCCGGTGAAAGTATCCGGACCATAACTAAGCGAACCGCCAGCAACTCCGATCGCTTCAGTGGAGTTATTTTGAAGCACGAAGGTAATACCATCCGCAGTGATCCCGGGAGTCATTTGAAAGGTGAAGTCTGTCACGAAGTTTTGGACATTCACGGGCGTGGCGTACCACGCGCTGGAGGCCTCATAATAGAGGCCCCGGGTCAATTCCAAGACCGATCCGTCCAGCTGTGCATCGCCGTTCAGCACCAGGGCTCCGGGTGTAAAGCCGGTGCCAAGCTGGACGGTGGGTCCCAAATTTGCCGCGATAGTAAAACCGTTAATCAAGGTTGCGCTTTGACCGTCAGCGTTGGTAACGATGACGTTGTGCCCGCCAAGAGTAGCGCCCGCGGCGACAACTAGATTTACGTTGATCTGCGTTGGAGAAACGAAGGTGCAGGTGTTGACGGTACCGCCGAAATCAGAGTCAAAGTTGCATGTTGGGGAAGGCTGGAAATTCGTTCCAGTCAGAGTTATAGCGACGTTCGTGGTGCCTTGAAATACGGCATTGGGGGTTACAACGGTTAGCGTTGGGGCGGGAAGCGAGTTTCCGGCCACGACGCCGAATCCGTTGGCTAGCGGCGCGGTTTGGGTATCGGTATCGGTGACTAGAATGTTGCGCGGTCCAACGGTCGCGTTGGCCAAAATATCCACGTTAGCGGTGAGCTGAGTAGCGGAATTGAAGGCACAAGAGTTGACGTCGACTCCCGCACCAAAGCTGCAAACCGGATTGGGCAAGAAATTAGTTCCGGTGAGAATAATGTTCAAATTCGTTTGACCTTGCGCACCTGTCGCCGGGAGTCCGGCAGTTGTAGCGCTGGTAAGCGTAGGTTGCAGTGAAGTAGGTTTTACGATGATCGTGACCACCGGCGGATCTGGATCCGTTATTCCGGAGTTATCGGTAACGGTCAGAGACGCATAGTAAGTACCGGGAGTCGAGAAGGTCACTGCGCCGGGAGTTTGCATGGAACTCTTGGCCGGCGAGCCGCCGCGAATTGACCACCAATAGGAAACGATTGTTCCGGTGCCTGATGCGGCACCTGTTCCCGCGAACGTAACTGACTGGCCCTGATTGATCGTCACCGTCGAGGCAGCGGGAGTGGTTATGGTTCCGGTGGGCGGAACGTCGGTCGGAGCTTTGGAAACCTGCACAAATTTTGCGATCGAGGGCACCCCTGCGTTGTCGATCAAAAACAACATGTAATAGCCCGGAGGCGCGATGTTTCCGCTCGGAGGTCCGGTCACGGTCAACGCTCCGCTGCCAGGAGTAAAGGTGAGTCCCACGAGGCGCTGATCCATGTTGAACGCGTGGGTTACCGCGCCGTCCTTGACCAGGACTGCGGAGGCGATGTTTGCCGCGTCCGGCGTTTGCACCTGAAATGAGGTGCCATAGCCAATTACAGACGGAGTAACGCCTGTTATCGTCGGGCGCGTTGCGGGAGTGCCGTCGGGATTAAAGAGATAAGCCGGCGAATAAATCTCCACACTCGGTTCATACGTTCCCCGATTTGGATTTCCTCCCGCGATCCAAACAGTGGCATCCGGCAGCAGCAGTGCTACGGAATGATAGAGCCGCGGCACAGCATTGGCGCTCGCGGAAAGCATTTTGTTTGTAGCCGGATCGTAGAGATCAGCGTTCAGGCTTGCGGTGCTGGTATCTTCGTCGTTCAGCGAGCCTCCCACCGTGAGAACCTGGCCGTTGGGCAAAATCGTGGCGTTCATCTCGATGCGTGGCTCGGACATCGCCGGACCTTTGGTCCACGTAGGAGTCGGGACGGAAAGATCGATAATCTCGGTCGTAGCCGTTGCGGGATTGCCTCCGCCAAGAATCATGACTTTAGGTGCGTAATTGTTCGCGGGTGTTAAAGGCAGGAGCACGGAAGAACCGTAGGTTCGAGTTCCTCCATAAATGGTGGTGGCGATTACGTTGGACCAGGCGTTCGTAGTTGGGTCAAAAGTTCGGGATTGGGTAGTTGAGCCGGAATAAAAAACTTTGCCGTTTGGCAAGAGATGCAGGCGCGGATAAAGAGGCGGGGTCCACGCCATGACCGGGGCAGCAAATCCGCCACCTACAGTGTAAATTTCGGTTTGGGAGTTGGTGTTTCCGAGTTCGTCAAGCCCCGAAAATATCAGAACCCGCCCGTCACCAAGCACCGTACTCGTGGGATACCAGCGGCCGTGGGCCATGTCTTCCATATCTACGAAACTCGGTTTGGGGCTGACCGCTGCCGGATTGTAGATAGACGTCCTGTTCCAGCCAAAGAAGGGGTCGTACTGAAGATTGCCGCCCATAATAAATGGCCGCCCATCAGGCAACACGATCATTCCGTTGCAAAACATGTCCCAGCTCTGCGTCTGGACGGTCATGGTATTTGTCGAGGGATCCCACACCCCAACGTTATAAATAGTCTGCGCAGGATAGTTTCCGGAGCCGGAAACCACCAAAATCTTCCCGTTGGACAGGAGCGCCGTATGGATCGGATTGATAGGCATTTGCGTCGACACGGTTTGCCACGTGCCTTGCACGTTGGCTTGTCCGTGCGCTAGGGGGGCATAGGAAGCTGTGATGAGCGCGAGGGCGGCGACGAGGAGGGATGTAAAGCTATTGAAAAGCTTACTATGCATTCCCGAGTCACACACAATCGATCGACTCGCGGGTTGGGGGGTAACCTTGGGTCCGGGGTAGTACATCAGAAATGCCTCCATGTTCAACAGCCGGCGACGCTGGCCTGAGATGTATCGCAAACTACAAACTGCTCGCGTCCGAAAACTAGACGACCTGTTACCCCTATTGCTGCATCGCCGTAGCCACCGTAACCCCTTTAGTTACAGTGACTCACACTGAGTATTGTCAAGTCGTTTTCCACCTTATGGAAAATGCGTCTCCCTGAAGTCCGAGGCCGTACTAGCGAAGATATAAACGACTGTACCGGGACCAACTTGGTCCGTAGGAATTCCGCTCGAATGCGTGGGAATGGTTTGAAGGGCACTTAGACCGGAGGTGGATGGAATCGAAGCCGGAAATTCGTGAAAATCCTGATTTACCCGGGTAAACTACAAAGCGAAGTTGCGGGGCTGTAGCTCAGATGGATAGAGCATCGGTTTCCTAAACCGGTTGTCGCGAGTTCGAATCTCGCCAGCCCCACCATTCAGTTCTTTGATTTACTAAATGATTGATTTACTAGTGGATTTGCTTGATGCTGACGGAGTTTTAGATGAAATGGGCAGACACACACTCCACGGAAGTGATCTGCCCATTTCAGTCTAGCTATAAAGAATCAGCTATTTGTGGCCTGAGTGGGTTATGCGGGCCAAGATGTCGCGCCGGCTGTCGAGCACCGAGGCAGCTGCAAATTCCTCGCGTTCCGCGGGAGTCCACTTGCTCATGGTGGCGTTGATGGCATTGGCCCACTTGTCGATGCCTTCGGCATTGGGATAGGTGATGACGAGGCAGCGAGTGGACGGTGCGGAAGTGTTTACATACTGCTCGTCTAGGCCATAGTAGGTAGCCACGCCCTGCTTGAGCTGTTCTTCAAAGGTGGGCACGAGCATCTTCTTGATCACAGCGGTGTAATGTTCCGGTTTGTCGGGCTTGGCCGATGAGCAGACCACACGCAGATAGGTTGGTGTACCGGTGCCGGGATGGTACATCCTCGTTTGCATCAAATAGTCTTCGTGCTTGGTGGCTGCGATTTGGCCGGGCCGTGGAGGGCTCTTGCGAATTTCGTCGAGCACTTTCATGAGCCCAGCGATGCTGCTGGACGACCACGCCGCGCCGTGTGTATATCCTTCCGGGCTGTGGACGACTTGCTCAAAGGTGGACCAACTCATAATCGAACCATCGGCTAATGACTTTTCCAGAACGGGAATGACGGACTTCTCGCTGTCCTCTGAGTATGCCGCCCAATTCGCGCGGGGGATTTGGAACTGGCTCACATAGGTGTAAATGATCGGCGTCGATTCCGTTTGAGGAAGAGCCGCCGGTACAAACGTCACTACCAACAAAAACACGAGCAGGGCCGAGATCTGCATCTTCATTATTGTGTCCTCCTGGGACTCGCTGGCAGGCCGCGCGGGCGCGCAAAACGATTGGAAGGCCGTTCTTCGTCGCCCACTCGCAGCTTCGCGGATGGCGAGGAGACGCCGTTCTGTATAGTGGGTAACCTTTTGAGTATCGGGCTTGCGCCCAGCACCGACCAGTGTGCGCCGACATTATTCCGCAACTCGATCCTTGTCAATGCAATTCTCAATGTCATGCTTAGGTGTGAGAGCGCTAACTCCTCCCGTGAGAAGGTCGATGTGAGTCAAGACTGTCTTTCTTTCTTCGGGTTCAGTTGGTACTTCTGAGCCGTGCCACCTCTGTCGCCATCATTACCCACCGTCCCTAAATAATTAGTACGCAGCGCAGGCATTGGGACTTGCCGCGCTGCGCTGCGTATTGACGATCACTCGACATTTCCCTGCAGCCGTTGAACGAATTTCAGCGGTTAAAGGGCGGCGACATTTTTTCAACTACTGCTTGTCATACACCGCGACGTAATGACTCGAGTCTACTGCGCTGTTGGCGGTGATGGTCGTAACTTTACCGTCTTTGGAAACCTCCACTTTAGTGTTGGCCACAACCTTGCCGCCCTTTTTCTGCGTTGCTTCGTAGGTGTTTGCATTGACGCGCTTGATGGCGATCATGTCGACGCCGCCGGGTGCGCTCCCGGTCATCGGATAATCCTTGCCGTCATACTTCACGGTAAAACCATACGAAATAGAACTGCCGTCTGCCGCGGTTCCGGCGTAAGTGTATTTCACGGAATCGCCATCGGCCTCGACGGTACGCGTCATTTCTTTCGGCGCCGGCGAGCCGATGTATTTTGATTTCGCGACATTGAGCTTCCAGGTTCCAAGCAAAGGATTCGCTTGCGCGATAACCTGCCCCGAAGCCATGACAACTAGCACCACAAACGCGACATACCCTAAAGCACGCTTCATAGATACCTCTCTCTTTGAGTCTTAATTTGATCTGGCCTGTTTACTCACTCGCGGGGTACACGTTGTAAGTGTTGAGCCCGGGAAATTGCTCGCAAGGTACGCTGGCCTTCACCCTGTGTCAACAAGTTTTGTTCACACGGCAAGAGTATTCGACGTTTGTGCTTTTTTACGGTAGTGGAACCGTTATGCATATTTCTCTCGATCGCTCGCTTTCCGTGCCTTTGGAATCGATCGAGGTGACCACGTAACAATAGCTTTCTCCGCCCTGTACCCCCGGGTCTTCGTAGCTGTTGATAGTTGAGGTTCCCACCTTCGTAAACGTCGCGGTCCTATAGGGCCGACGATGAACGTTATAACTAACGGCGTGGGGCGCTTTTTCCCAATTGATAGTAATTTTGTGGGGCTTAGGAGGTTGTGCGGGCTGCTGACTGCGGGTCGGACGCAAATACAAAATTAAGACGAGCAAAATTCCGAGCATCGCCAAGGCAATCGCCGAGCTTTTGAGATTAGTCATCTATTTTCGCCCTATAAACTCTTCACAATTTAATAGTAAGCCAGTTTGTTTGATGATGCTTCGTCTGGACGATAGTTCGCCCTGGATAATAAACGAAAACCCGCCCGCCAAAGGTCGCGATACCACGGCAATTTCTTTCCAGTGGTAGTGGACCTGACGGGGCCGGCCGCGACCGGCCAGTCCGGTTCATTTGGCGATGCGGCAATCGCTTAGTAACGGTTCAGCCTCGCTGCAAAGCGCCGTGCTAAAGTACACTTTCGCCGCATAATCCCCCAAGATGATGGAATCACAAAAAATCGGGCGTTACGAAATTATTGAGGAAAAGGGCCGCGGAGCCATGGGCGCGGTGTACATCGCGCGCGATCCGGCGATGGACCGCATCGTGGCGCTGAAAACTATCCACTCACTCGCGCTAAGCGGGCCGCAAGCCGAAGAATTTCGCGAGCGCTTTTATCGTGAAGCGCGGGCCGCAGG
>JAUTXJ010000259.1 GCA_030838075.1 Acidobacteriaceae bacterium | reverse complement strand
TTTACGCCGCGCCGTGAGCTGATCGAAAAACTGACCACGTGCTCGGAACGACTTACGTAGATTAAGGAATGGAGAAAACTTTGCAAAAGCCGCCAATACGCCAGGGTGGTAGCGCCGCGCGAGTTGCCGTCATTCCGGGTGATGGCATCGGCAAAGAAGTCACTCCTGAAGCGCTCAAAGTTTTAAAGGCGGTGAGCGCTGCTACGGGCCGCTCCATGGAATTTGTGGAGTTTGATTGGGGCGCGGACAAATTTCTTCGCGAAGGCGTGAGCTTGCCGGACGGCGCGGTGGAAATGTTGCGTGATCAGTTCGACGCCATTTTGTTCGGGGCGCTCGGCGATCCGCGCGTGCCTAGCAATCAGCACGCCGCGGATATCCTGCTGGGTCTGCGATTCAAGCTGGATTTGTATGTGAACGCGCGACCGGTGGAACTTCTTCATCAGCGACTTACTCCGCTGCTCGGGCGCACGGAAAAAGATATCCGGCTGATGGTTTTTCGTGAGAATACCGAGGGCTTGTATGTCGGGGTTGGCGGGTTTTTTAAAAAGGGCACTGCGGACGAAATCGCCGTGCAGGAAGACGTCAACTCGCGCAAAGGCGTGGAGCGCATCATTCGGTTTGCGTTTGAATATGCGCAAAGCAAGGGCCTGAAGCGCGTGTGCATGAGCGATAAGTCGAATGCCATGACGTTTGCGCACGATTTGTGGCAGCGCGTCTTCAAACTGGTGCGCCAAGAGTACTCCGGCATCGAATCGCGTCATTTATATATTGATACGCTGGCGATGGAGATTGTGCGCGACCCGAGCCTGTTCGATGTGATCGTTACTTGCAATCTCTTTGGAGACATCATCAGCGACCTGGGAGCGCAACTTGCCGGCGGGTTGGGGCTGGCGCCGTCGGGGAATATTCATCCAGGGCAGACGTCGCTGTTTGAACCGGTTCACGGTTCCGCGCCGAACATCGCGGGCAAGGGAATTGCTAATCCACTCGGTTCCGTTTTGGCCAGCGCTATGATGCTGGAGTTTTTGGGATGGAACATGGAAGCGGTGGCTTTGAATAGAGCTGTAAAAGCAGCAGTACACGAAAACTTCGTGACGCCAGATCTCGGTGGAACCCACAAAACTGTCGAGGTTGGAGACTGGCTCGCAAAATTGGTCTCGAATGCCAGTATGACTCGGCCGCCCACACAGTCAAAGTAATACTTTAACTGCCAACTCCGCCGCTTGGTTGTACCCAGGATCTCAGCAAGAACAATTTTGTGCCCAAGCTGTCGGCTCGCCGACAATGCAAGTCGCACTTTAATATTAGAGTCGCGGCAATTTTTGCTAAAGCAGTCGACGCGCCGACAATGAAAGTCGCACTTGAACGCTCTGAACACTTCTCGGGATTAATAAAGTGGAACTTTAGTTCGCGACTTGATGATCCAAGTGAGCGCCATCCCCATTAAGAATCCGCCAACATGCGCCCACCAAGCCACTCCGCCGTGGGTCACATCGCCAATGCTGGTGACGCCGGCGATAAATTGCAGAAAGAACCAGTACACCAGAATAAAAAAGGCCGGAATCGGAACCAGGAAAATAAACACCAGCGTCAGAATGCGCGAGCCGGGGTACAGAATCAGGTACGCGCCCATCACTCCGGAGATCGCGCCGCTCGCGCCCAGCGCTGGAAGGGAAGAATCGAAATTGAAGAGCACGTGCAGAAGGCCAGAACCGATGCCACAGACCAGATAGAAGAACAGATAAGGGATGTGCCCGAAGAAACCCTCCACATTGTCGCCAAAAATCCAAAGAAAAAGCATGTTGCCAGCAATATGGGCGATCCCTGAGTGTAAAAACAGGCTGGTCACCAGCGGGAGAAATGCGCCTACGAAATCAATATGTCCCGCGAGAAAAGCCGGGAAGCGCGCGGGAATCACGGCGTTGGCCATGAGAAAAGCTTTGAATAAGTGCGGGGGAAGGGTGATTTCGTGTAGAAAAACCGCGATGTTCGCGCAGATGAGCAGAACGTTGACGATAGGGAATCGCCGATGCGGGTTAAGATCTTTGAGAGGAATGAACACGGAGAGCCGCGGTCAGAGTAACCAAAAGGAACAAAAAGATAAAGCCTGGTGAATGCTTGTGAATACCGCCGATCAGCAATCAGTGCGGCCCACGAAGCGGCAAATGTATTTCTAATTTTCACAGAACGTGAATTTGCCCGCAATTGAGCCTTATATGCGCGCAAACATTGCGCGCGCGTTGCGGGTGTGATAATTAAACATGTTCGCGTGCTTGCAAAGTTCTCGCCTATAGTAGGGCCGGAGATGATAGCGGCGCGCTAGAAAAGTTCATGCCCGCCCGGGAAACGGAAGCAATTATTTTAAAAACTTTTCCGCTGGGCGAAGCCGACCGGCTGGTTAGTTTTCTGGGACGCGCCACGGGCAGAATGCGTGGCGTTGCGGCTGGTGCGCGGCGCATCAAGAACCGCTACGGCTCGACGCTGCAACTGCTGTCGCATGTGCAAGTTTGGTATATCGAAAAGGAAACGCGCGATCTGGTGCGCATCCAACAATGTGAGCCGCTGGAGTCGTTCAATAAGTCGCAAAGCGATTATTTCCTAAGCACCGGGATGGCGGTGGTGAGTGAAGTGGCGGAAATCGCGCTGCCGGAGCGCGAAGTATCCGAGCCCATGTTCCGTTTGATCCTGCTTACCGCGCAGGAAATTGAGCGAACCGGCGAGTGGTCATTACCGCTGAGCTATTTTGCGTTTTGGACGGTGCGGCTGGGCGGTTGGCTGCCACGCTTTGATCGTTGCGCAAATTGCGGCGAGATGTTCGGCGCGCGTCCGGGGTATTTTGCAAGCTGGGAACCTGGACTGTTATGCGAAAAATGCCGGCGGCAGGGAATGTCCGCAATACATCTCGCGGCGCGCGAACTCGCCGAACGCTTCACGGGGGAACGCGTGGATCGGATTGCTTTGACTGAGTCCATGAAACCGGCGCTTAGAGAATTACGCGAAGCGTCTCTCGGGTGGACCGAGCATCATACCGAAAGAAAACTGGCAACCAGGGAGCTTTTGGAGAAAATTTGAAAGTTAAAGTAAAACTTGAGAAAAAAAATACCGGCCTGAATTTTCAGGATTTGATTTTGCGCCTCTCGCAGTTTTGGGCGAATCAAGATTGTGTGCTGCAGCAGCCGTACGATGTGGAAGTTGGCGCTGGCACGATGCATCCGGAAACGTTTTTGCGCGTTCTTGGACCCCAGCCTTATCGTGTCGCGTTCGTACAGCCCAGCCGGAGGCCAGCGGATGGACGTTACGGCGAGAATCCCAATCGTCTCTACAAACATTCGCAATTCCAGGTGGTCCTGAAGCCCTCGCCGGCCGATGTTCAAGACATTTATTTGAAGAGTCTCGAGGCCATTGGCATCGATTTGCGCGTGCACGACATTCGATTTGAGGAAGACAACTGGGAATCGCCAACCTTGGGCGCGTGGGGAATTGGCTGGCAGGTGCTGCTCGATGGGCTGGAGATTACGCAGTTCACCTATTTCCAGCAGAGCGGCGGAATTGACCTCGACCCTATTTCCGTGGAATTGACTTATGGGTTGGAGCGCATCTGCGCTTTTCTGCAAGGTGTGGATAGCGTCTATGACTTGCGATGGTCTGCTGACAAAACTTACGGGCAAATTCGCCTGGCGGAGGAGCAGCAGTTTTCGGTGTACAGCTTTGACAAGAGCGACGCGGTGGCGATTCGCGCGGAGTTCGATCTGCACGAGAAGCAAGCTAAAGAATTACTTGAAGGTTTCGCGGCGTCGAAAGGCGATGCTCGAACAAAATATCCGGTGCTTGCCGCTTACGATCATTGCCTGAAATGCTCGCACCTTTTTAATTTGCTGGATGCTCGCGGCGTAATCTCCACGACGGAGCGCGCTGCACTAATGGCAAGAGTGCGTGGCGCGGCCTGCAAAACCGCCGCGGCCTACCTGGAGCAAATCGGCGGGCCCGCTAAGCGGCGGGAGTTACGAGCATGACTCCAGCGGGCAACCACGGTGCAAAGAAGTCCGGTAGAAAATCCGAATCGAAAGCGGAAAAGAAACTCGAGTTGGTGTTTGAGATTGGCTGCGAGGAAATTCCGGCAGGGATGTTGCCGCGCGCGACGGACGAACTGCGTACTAACATTACAAAACTGCTGACGGCAGAGAATTTGATGGCCGGCGTGACGGTGGAAACGTTCAGTGGGCCGCGCAGGCTCTCTGCCTGGGTGCGCGGGCTGACCGCGAAGCAAGAGGACGTCACCAGCGACGTAACCGGACCGCCAGTATCGGTAGCATTTGATAAGGCTGGCGCGCCGACGCGCGCAGCGTTGAGCTTTGCGGAAAAGCAGGGCGTTCGTGTGGAGGACTTGCATCGAATACAGACGGCAAAGGGTGAATACCTGGCGGCGCGCCAAGTGCGGCGTGGCAGGACGGCGGAAGAAATCCTGAACGAGATTTTACCGCGAGCGATCCACGATTTAACGTGGCCGCGCTCGATGACCTGGACGGGGATTGATGGCGCGCGATTCATTCGCCCCATTCGTTGGCTGCTGGCGGTCTTGGATGGGCGCCCGCTGAAGTTTTCTTTTGGCGGTGTCTCGTCAGGTGACAAAACGTTCGGCCACCGGTTCATTGGGAAGGGCGAACTCACCGTTCGCAACTTCGAGGAATACGAGAAGAAGCTCGGCTCTAACGGAGTGATCGTGCGGCCACAGGCAAGGCGCGAAAAGATTGAAAGGGAATTGGCACAACTGGCACGCAAGAACGGCTTCCAAATCCACAAAGACGCGGCTCTCGAAAACCTCGTGTGTTACTTGAACGAGTATCCGACGGTCATTGAGGGTGAATTCGACAAAGAGTTTTTGAATCTGCCGGATGAGATTCTTGTTACGGTGATGCGCGATCATCAGAAATACTTTGCGATGGAAAATAATCGCGGGGAATTAGCTCCCAATTTTTTAGCGGTCATTAATCTCGCAAGAGATTCGCGAGGTTTGGTGCGCGCCGGGCATGAACGCGTGCTGCGGGCGCGATTTGCCGATGCGCAATTTTTCTGGGCGGCGGATCAGAAGCATCCGCTGGCAGATAATCTGGCAAAGCTGGAACGCGTGACCTACGAGTCGCGGCTCGGGAGTTATCGCGACAAAGTGGAACGGGTTCGGTCTATTGCGCGTTGGCTGACAGAGCAGTGGTACAGCAGCGGCATGATTGAAGCGCACATGGCAGAAGCGGACCGCGCGGCCGAATTGGCGAAGTGCGATCTGGCCACGGAGATGGTGCGTGAATTCCCCGAGTTGCAAGGGATTGTTGGCGGGCTTTACGCGCGTGCTCAGGGCGAACCCGATGAAGTAGCCGACGCGATTTACGATCACTACCGACCGGTCGGACTGACAGATCCAATCCCGCGTAACGTGACGGGCTGCGCGGTGGCTCTGGCGGATAAGCTGGATTCGATCGCAGGGTGTTTTACGGTGGGCGTGGTACCCACGGGATCGAGCGATCCGTACGCGCTGAGAAGAGCGGCGCTGGGAATCGTCAAAATTATTATGGAGCGTAAACTGCCGGTTTCGTTGTCGCTGGCGGTAGGAGCCGCAGCCAAGGCCCTGTTAGTGCATAAGCCGAAAAAAGGAATGACGACGGAGCAGGAAGCGCAAGTGTTAGAGTTCATTCTCGAGCGCGCGAGATTCATACTGCGAGACCGCGACGGATTCGCGTATGACGAAGTAAATGCTGTGTTTCGTGCGGGCGCGGAAGACTTGGTGGACGCACAGAAACGATTAGTGGCACTAAAGTCGATCCGTAAGTCTAAGAATTTTGAGCCGTTGGCGGTGTCATTCAAGCGGGTTCGCAAAATTCTGGAAAAAGCCGAGCTAGGCAAATCTGAAGGGCGGCGGGTACAGCCCGAGTTGTTCGATCATGATGCAGAGCGCGAGCTGTACGCCGCGATGCGCGAGGCGGCCGCCCGGGTACAGACAGCCAAACGGGGCGGGCGATATCAAGAAGCGCTGGAGATTATCGCAGGACTACGGAAAGCGGTGGACAAATTCTTCGAAGACGTAATGGTGATGGCCGAGGATGAACGGATAAGGAGTAATCGCCTGACACTTCTTTCAGAGCTATTGAAGGAGTTCACCACAGTAGCGGATTTTTCAGAAATCGGAGCAGAGGAACGCCGCTAAAGATTTAGTTGAATAGAAATTGTCGACGCTCCGACACCTGAAGTAATTGCTGAACGTCAAATTGTCGACGAGCCGACAATTAAAGTGATTGTCTAAGGTGCGTTTGTCGGCGCTCCGACAATGGGAGTAACAGTTTAGGACAGATGAACGTTGGCGCATGAAACTCAGCGATTCTTGCGGCACGAGACAGATCGCTATCAGGGTCGTATCTTCAGAAAATGTCGGCACGTCGACAGCTAAAGTATGGGTTTAGACGTAGGCGAAGCGATCGTGATCGCGAAAAATTACAGCTAAAGTAACGCTGGAAGTTAATGGACGTCGTAAAGGTGCGAGAAAAATATCTGAAGTTGAGGTTTAGGTGGAGCCGAGTGCGTTCGAAGTCGGCGGCCGACTTAAAGTACAACTTCAACCTGTCTCCTCCAAGAATTCGGTTGAGAACGGTGAAGCAAGCTCCAAAGATTCCTGAGGAGTTGGACTTGAAGTAAAGGATTACATGTTGCCGATGAGAAAAGCGAGCAAGGCGTCGGCCTTCGAGGTCGCGGCGGACAACTTAAAGTACAACTTCACTGTGTCTCGTCCAAGGGTACGGTCGGAAAGGTGAAGCAAAGTCTGCAGAATTCCAGGGGATCGCATTGAAGTAAAAGATTGCATGTCGTCGGGGAGAGGGTCTGGAACAAAATGTCGGCGCGCCGACAAGTTAAGTAATGGTTGAGCTCTGCTGGGTAGGCATCGGCCAAGTTGAGCCTCGTAGTGAAAATGTAAAGTTATGGTTAATGTAAACATTTTGCCTCACAGTGGGTGTACCACAGAAAAAATGTCGACAGTCCGACATTGCAGGTAACGGTTGAACGGGTTTTGCCATTGCTTCTTCGGCCTTGCTTGTGACGTACTGAATATGAGGCGATGGTTGAGATTTGGATTTCGGTTCGAATGAGGTCTAGGCAGAAAAATTGTCGGCGAACCGACAATGAAAGTAGTGGTTGAGGGCGGGTTAAGTCGTTCGAACCGGATACACCGTTCGAACGGAGCGCTGATTCGAATCAGATAGTGCGATTCGAATGGATGCTCGCACTGACAGATTTTGGTTGATGAGTCTTGAAGCAGAGTTTGAGAAGTACAAAATCCTACATCGAGGGTCACAGTGAAAAAATGGGTATATTTTTTCGGGGCGGGTAAAGCGGAAGGTAACGGCGAATGGCGCGACCTGTTGGGAGGCAAGGGTGCCGGTCTGGCGGAGATGACCAAGATCGGGCTCCCGGTGCCGGCGGGCTTCACGATATCGACAGAGGCTTGTGACTACTACTATAAGAACGGAAAGAAGTATCCACCGGAATTGAAGAAGGAAGTGGCGCAGCACGTGGCGCACCTGGAAAAGGTCACCAAGAAGAAGTTGGGTGATCCGAAAGCGCCGCTGCTGGTGAGCGTCCGCTCGGGTTCCGCGCGATCCATGCCTGGAATGATGGAAACCATATTAAACCTGGGCCTGAACGACCGCAGCGTCGAAGGGTTGGCGGGTGCGACGAAGAACGAGCGATTTGCTTACGATGCGTATCGCCGCTTCGTGCAGATGTACTGCACGGTTGTGATGGAAATGTCCAAGGAAGATCTGGAGCACCGGCTACGTGCGCTGAAAGAGAAACTAGGCGTGCGCGAAGATACGGCTGTCCCTGCCAGCGGCTGGAAGGAATTGGTTCGCGAATATAAGCAGTTGTTCAAGGAGAAGACGGGGAAGAACTTCCCGGACGATCCGATGGATCAACTGTGGGGAGCGATTGGCGCGGTGTTTGGTTCGTGGATGGCGGAGAAGGCGGTCACGTACCGACGGGTTGAGAAAATTACCGGCGTCATGGGCACCGCAGTGAACGTAGTGCAGATGGTGTTCGGGAATACCGGCGACACTTCGGGAACTGGCGTGTGCTTTACGCGCGACCCAAGTTCTGGGGAGAAAGTTTTCTACGGCGATTATCTGGTGAACGCACAGGGCGAAGATGTTGTGGCGGGAATTCGAACTCCAACACCGCTGCGCGAGATGGCGACGGCGATGCCGAAGGTCTATGCGCAGCTCGATAAAGTTCGGGCAAAACTTGAGAATCACTATCGCGATATGCAGGACATGGAATTCACGGTCGAAGACGGAACCTTATATATGTTGCAGACGCGCACCGGGAAGCGCACGCCTGCCGCGGCGTTTCGCATCGCGGTGGACATGGCCAACGAAAAATTGATCAGCAAGGAAGAAGCGATTACCCGCATCAAGTCGGAAGATATCGAGCGGCTGTTTTATCCAGTGATTGACGTGAAGGTGGACAAGAAGTCGCTGGAGGCCCGCATCCTGGGTCACGGTATTGACGCCGTGCCGGGCGCGGCCGTGGGGAAAGTCGTGTTCTCAGCACAGAAGGCCGAAGAGTGGGCCGAGAAGGGCGAGAAAGTCATTCTAGTGCGCCGCGAAACAAGTCCGGAAGATGTGGGCGGGATGGCGGTGGCGCAGGGAATTCTGACCGCGACGGGCGGAAAAACAAGTCACGCGGCGGTTGTCGCTCGCGGATGGGGCAAATGCTGCATTGTGGGCGCGGAAAAATTGCAGATCGATTACAGGTCGTTGTCGATGGTGGCGGCGGGGAAAACGGTGAAGGAAGGCGATTGGATCACGCTGGATGGCAGTCAGGGTGTGGTGTATTCCGGCGAAATGCCGCTGGTATCGCCAAAACTGCCGCAGGCGTACGCCACGCTGATGAAGTGGGGGGATGAAGTGCGACGGCTGGGCGTGCGCACCAACGCGGATACTCCGCAGGATGCGCGGAAGGCCAGGGAATTCGGCGCGGAAGGTATCGGGCTGTGCCGCACGGAGCACATGTTCTTTACCGACTTTGAGCATCCGGAACGGAGCCACGAGCGGCAACGCGCGATTCAGGAAATGATTCTCGCCGAAACTCGCGAAGCGCGCGTGAAGGCACTGGACAAACTGTTGCCATTCCAGCGGCGCGATTTCGTAGGCATATTTCAAGCGATGGATGGATTCCCCGTAACGATCCGGCTGATCGATCCTCCGCTACATGAATTCGTCCCACACGAGAGAGCCAAGCAAGAGGAGTTGGCGAAGGAGTTGGGACTGGACGTCGAGGTAGTGGCGCGCCGCGTGGAGCAGTTGCACGAAGCCAATCCGATGCTGGGCCATCGCGGATGCAGGTTGTCGATCACGTATCCAGAAATTTTGGAGATGCAGGTGCGGGCGATCATCGAAGCGGCCATCGAATGCCAACGGGGCAGAGTTAAAGTATTACCTGAGATTATGCATCCGTTGGTTTTGGATAAAAAAGAGCTGCAAATACTAGAACAAGCTACACGCAGAGTTGCCGACGAACTGATCAAGAAGGCTGGCGTCAAGCTGCCATATTTAGTGGGCACGATGATCGAGCTTCCGAGAGCGGCGTTGCTGGCTAATGAAATCGCCGAGGTCGCGGAATTTTTCTCGTTCGGCACAAACGATCTGACACAGACGACCATGGGGCTGTCTCGCGATGACGCTGGGCGATTCCTGCCGGACTACGTCGACGAGAAGAAGGCTGGAGTGTTCAAGGCGGACCCATTCCAATCGCTGGACATTAAGGGTGTGGGAATGCTGATGCGCTGGGGTACGGAGCGGGGCAGGGAGACGCGACCCAAGTTGAAAGTGGGGATTTGCGGAGAGCATGGCGGGGATTCAGAGAGCGTGAAGTTCTGCCACGGCTTGGGAATGGATTATGTCAGTGCCTCGCCGTTTCGGGTGCCGATAGCGCGCTTGGCTGCGGCGCAGGCGGTGATTGAAGAGAACGCGCGTGGAAATAAGAAGGCCAAGAAGGCGGCTGGCTAGTTTCTCGGCGAACGATTCTGATTTTCTTTTAGAGAAAGTCACCTTCCGCAAAGCAAAAGTATCGCTGGAGCTGTCGGCGTTCCGACATTTTCCGCGATTCGTATAAACGATGGTGTCCATGGCTGTGTTGCGGAAATTCTTGCGAACGTTTCGCGCGCTGGAAGCGCCCATTGTCCTGGAAGGCCAGGGCGTCAAGTAGGGAGAGAGACGGCTGGATTCCGAGAGCAGAGCGAAACTTCCTAAGGATTGGAAGGACTCTGTCGCTTAACTTCAATTCTAAATTCCAACGCAGTTCTTAGCCTAGAATCGAAGCGTTACACCCCCCACCCTTGCAAAAACCGCAAGGATGGAGCACCAAATTTGAAGCGAGAAACAAAAATTTTCGCGGTTTGCGAATTTAAAGTTGCGACTGAAATGTCGGATGGTCGACAATTCGTTGCTGCTCCATATGTAAAGTATTACTTTAAGTTTGCTATGTGGGAATTTTGAAGAAGAAGTAGAGCCCGATAAAAAAGAAGATCAAGTCCGGAGACCAGCCAGCCAAGATCGGCGGGAGTTGTCCCACGCCGCCCATGGCTTCCATGAGGCGGGCGATGCTCCAATAACCTATTCCTATAGCGATGCCGATGGCCACGCCGCCAATCGCGCCACGGGAACCTACCAGGAAAGCGAACGGGATCGCCAGGAGCATGCTGATAGGAGCAATAAGCGGATAGGCAATTTTCACGTGCCATTGCACGGTCAAGCCAGCAACGTCGAAACCGGCGCGTCGTAGATCTTCAATGTAGCGGTTAAGGTCCGACCAATTCATCTGAAATGCCTGGCGAACTTCGCGGTTGAAGTATTCCGGAGGCTCGGTCAACTCGGGGAAGGCCTGCACGTTAAACTGATCGAAGCGAGTGATGGAGCCACCGGAGAAATCGCGAACCCAGCCTGATTCGAGCAGCCAGATTTTTTGCGACGCAGACCATTGCGCGCGGTTGGCGAAAATGCGGCGGCGGACGTTAAAGGTCGCAGGATCGATTTCCAAAACACTGAGGCCGCCGAAGAGATTTTGCAGCGGACTGAAGAGATCGTAATTATAAATCTTGGAATTTTCGCCGAAGATCCATCGCTGCGGATGAGTGTAGGTTTGCGGCGGGCGCCCCTTGATCTGGTTACGCAAGGCGTCCTGACGCTGGTTGGCATAAGGAAGATAAGTTTCGTTGACCAGCAGCATAGCTCCGGCAAGCACGACGCCGGCAACCAGGAGTGGAATAACCAGACGATGCAGACTGATGCCGCTGGCCTTGATGGCCACGATTTCGTTGTTCTTGCTCATGATGCCGAGAGTGACCAGCACTGAAACGAGCGCGCCAAGGGGCGCGAGGTTGTAGACGAGATAAGGCGTCAGATAGCGAAAATAATTGATTACGATGAGGAACGCTACGTGGTGGCGCGCGATGTCGTCGAGCAACTCGAAGAAGGTAAAAGTCTCAAATAGAAAAACGAAGACGGCCATGATCAGCGCGAAATAAATGGCGAAGCGACGCAGAATATAAATGTCCATAAGGCGGGGAATGCTGCCGCCGGGACCAGGTTGATGAGCATCTGCGTTCAGAGGCGCGAAACCGTTGATGGGGCGGCCGAGCTTACGAAATACAGCGGTGCGGGCGCGCGCTTTGCGCCGGAGAAAACGCAAGCGGGTTCTGATAAAGCCGCTGGGGTGCAGCCAGCGGCTTTCGCCGCGGAATTGTTCCATGCGTGGCAATAAGATGAGGCCAAGGGCCACGAGAGTCAGGTTGGCAATCCAGATCCCTAGCGCGGGCGGGACTCTGCCTTGGCGAGCGAGCCCCGCGCCGATAACGAAAAGAAGGTAATATCCAGCAATCATGGCGACAGCGATCAGGGAGCCGGCGGCACGACCGCCGCGGCGAGGTTGCGCGCCGATGGGTACGGCCACGAGCGCAAAAACAAGACACGCAAAAGGAAACGCCAGGCGACGGTGAAGTTCCACGCGAGATTCCAGCCAGCCAGGGCCATGATCTGCTAAAAGACTGCGGACCGGCCGTTCTGCATTGCTGATCCGGCGTTGCGTGGTGGGAATGAGATTGTTAACTTCGATGGGCCAATCGCTTTGTCCAAAGGCGGTGACGGAATAGCGGTCCGGGCGATCGCGATAGAATTCATGAGTGCTGCCACCTTGAAGGTGTAACTCGAGCGTGCCGCGATTGGCATCCGGGATGACGATGGCGCGCTCGGCTAAAGTTAACCGCGAACCGCTCTCGCCACCCGTATCAGCTAAGAACACACCGTGCCAGAGAGTGCCACTGGCAGCCACATCCGAAATGTAAAGTATTAGTTGAGGAAATCGTTCGTCAAAAACGCGAGGCTGCACCTGGAAAGAGATTTGCGAAGCTATTAAATTGGCTTCAATGGAGCGGAAAGTGCGCAGGGCTAAAGGGGAAAGCCAGAGGGTCATGGCCAGGCTCACGACGAAGCCGGCCACTGCCAGGACGCCTACCGGAAGCAAAATGCGGCGACGGCCGATGCCGAGGGCAGTGAGAGCGATGATCTCGCTGTCGGCGGACATGCGCCCAAGGCCGAGCAGTACGCCGATGAGCACGGCCATGGGAATTGTAAAAGTGAAGACCGCCGGGAAGATGCAAAGGAACAGCTTGAGGATTTGGGAGCCGGAGCCGGTGTGGCGGACGAAAAGCTCCATGAGGCGGACCAGCTGAGGGACGAAGAAGACAAAGGTGAAGACGATGAGTCCGAGGAAAGCGTGGCGACAAACTTCGCGGACGATGTAGCGGTCCAATATGCGCATGAGCCGAACGGTGAGTGTAACACGCGCGAAGAATTGAGACAGGAGCGGTGTAGAAGATGAATCGAGTGAATTTAGTGGTGTTGTGGCACATGCATCAGCCGCAATATCGCGATCCGGAAACTGGGCGGTATGTGTTGCCGTGGACGCGGCTGCATGCCACGAAGGATTATTTTGGAATGGTGAAAGTGCTTGAAGAATTTCCGGGATTCCACGCCACGTTTAACGTGGTTCCATCGCTGGGAAAGCAACTGGAAGAATATGCGAGTGGGGAATTCCAGGAGCCATGGTTTTCGCTGACATTTAAAAATGCCGAGTCGCTGACCAGAGAAGATAAAACCGAGATCCTGGCGCGGGCATTTCAGGTAAATCATGAGCGGTTGATGTCGCGATGGAAGCGCTTTGTGGAGCTGTATGAATGGTCGCGACCGGCGGATGGTGCGCAGGCGCTGGTGACGTTTACGACGCGGGACTGGCGGGACCTGCAAGTGTTGTCGCAGTTGGCGTGGATGGAAGAGTTCTGGCTCGAGAGAGATGAAGTGGTGAGTAGGCTGGCGTCGAAGGGAAGAGATTTCACGGAGAGCGATAAAGAGGCGCTGAAAGCCAAGGAAATTGAGCTGATTGGGTTGGTGCTGCCAGCGCACCGGGAGGCGGCGCGCCGTGGGCAGATCGAATTGAGCACAACACCTTTTTATCACCCGATTCTGCCACTGATTTGCGATTCGGATATTGCGCGGGTGGCGAATCCATCGACACCGCTGCCGCGTCGAGCGTACCGGCATCCGGATGATGCGCGGAAACAATTGCGGCGCGCTCGCGAATATCATGAAGGCGTTTTTGGGATGAAGCCGGCGGGTTTGTGGCCATCGGAAGGATCGGTGTCGGACCAGACGCTGGCGATCGCGTCAGAAGAAGGATTTAAGTGGTTTGGCACGGATGAAGGAGTGCTGGGGCGCACTTTGAATGTAGGATTTTTTCGCGATGGGACGGGGATTCCTGCTAACGCGGAAAGATTGTACAGGCCTTGGCGAGTACAAACGCCGAGCGGCGGCATTACTGGATTGTTTCGCGATCATCATTTGTCGGATTTGATTGGGTTTGTGTATAGCCGCATGGATTCAAAAACTGCGGCGGCCGATCTGCACGGGCGGCTGCGATTCCTGGGCGAAAGAATACAAAGCGCGCAGCCACTGACTATTTGCATATTCTTGGATGGTGAGAATGCGTGGGAATATTATCCGGGAAATGGTCGCGAATTTTTGCGCGAATTTTACCGGCGCATCGAGAGCGACCAGGATTTTCGCGCGTTGACGGCTTCGGAAGCTATTGCAGCGGCGGGAGAGGTGCCGGTGACGGCGGGAATTTTTCCGGCTTCGTGGATTAATGCCAACTTTGATGTGTGGATCGGTGACAGCGAGGACGTTACCGCGTGGGAATTATTGTGGGATGCGCGAGAGGCTTACGCGAAGGGGGCGCAGTCGGAGAAGGAAGGTCGCGCGGACGCGCCCACAGCCACCGCGCTGAGCGCTGCGTACGAATCTATTCTGGCGGCGGAAGGGAGCGACTGGTGTTGGTGGTTCGGTCCGGAGCACAGCACCGCGAATGACGCGGAGTTCGACGCGCTGTATCGCAAGCATTTGACGGGAGTTTATCTGGCGCTGGGGCGCGTGCCGCCCGCGGAATTAGCCAAGCCCATCAAGCGCAAACCGGAGCATGCGCTGGAACTGGCGCCCTCGGGATTTGTCAATGTGCGGGTGGACGGACGGGACAGTTCGTATTTCGAGTGGCTGGGCGCGGGTTTGTATTCTCCGGAGCGGCGCGGCGGATCGATGCACGGGCGAATTTTTTATTTGCATGAATTGCGTTATGGATTTGAGGAGGAGCGGTTCTGCGTGCGCGTGGATCTTTTTCCGGAAATTCTCGCGGACCTGGAGGATTCGGAATTTCGCGTCACCATCGAGGGGGCGGAGGAATTGACGGTTGTGGCGAAGATCGAGCGGGGACATTTGCGGGAGTTCGCGGTGCAACGCAAAAATGTTTGCCTGCTGAATCCGAAAGATATTGTGGAAGTGGCGTTTGACCGGATTCTGGAAGTAACGATTCGACGCGATGCGCTGGACATAGCGGGGAAGACTCACTTGCGGCTGGGAGTTGCGTTGTGGCACTGCGGGTTGCCGTTGGATGTGTTGCCGGCGTCGGGATTTCTGGATGTGAGTTTCGGCGAAGAGCACGCGGCGTGGGACATAGAGACGGTCGAGGCAGACTCGAAGACCCAGAGCCTGTGATTTTTATGTCCAATTTACTTTACGAGAACGCGTCAAGCACGGACGCCTCAAGGGTGAACAGCGCGTTTGGCCACTTCGGCGCATTCTTCTTCCTAGCTTTAGGTCTTAGCGCGTTGATGTTTCCCTACAGGGTCCAGGTGGCCGCGCTTAGGAAATACAAAACGTTTTGGGGGCTCCGAAATCCTTTCTCGGGTTTATAGAAACGCAAGGATACATTTGGATGCTGAGAATATGCGGCATAGTTTTCACTGCCGCCGCTGTGTTTGTAGAGTTCGTCATTTCTAGGCAGCTAAAATTGGAATCTGACATGTCCGTCGACATAAAAAACGAACGGCTCTGGATAGGCCGTGACAAGAGCCGTTCGTTTTCCGACATTTATTCGCCGAACCGCTAACTTTCTTCCGTAGCGCCGACTCTTTGTGGTTATTGTTTGTCGGCGATCAACTGCATCGTCGTTCCGTGCTCCTTGTCCGCGACATCCATGGTTAGGATCTTGCCATCCGGACTGATCGTCATGCGCTCCACACTAATAACTTTGCCGTTCCGTTTGTCGGTTTCTTCGAAGGTGTTCTTGCTTATGCGTTTCACCGAAACGCTAGTAGTGCCCGGGTCGCCTTTGTACGGCGCATCGCTGCCATCCAGTTTGGCTGTGTAGGACTGACCAGTTGGGGCAGTCATATTCAGGGTGTCGCCCTCGACTTTGAAGGTGACACTCATCCCGTTGTCGGACATGTTTTCTGCTTTTGTGTATCGCCAGGAACCCGACAGAAGGTGGGCGCCTGACGGCCCTTTTGCAACGAGCACAGCATCCCCTTTACCGGTAACTGGTTCAGTGCTGGCGGTGCTGTCACTGAATTCCGTGGTGGATGTATTGCCGTCTGCAGACACTACCGTTTTGTAGGTTGCGACAGTTTTACCGTCCCTCTTGTCGGTAATTTCGATGGTGCGATCGTCCACAACGCGTACAGCAATGGTGTCGTAATAAGGATGACCGCTAACTTTCTGATCCTGACCATCAGCCTTGACATCTACAGGAGGAACGCAAGTTTTGCAGTGATACATGCCGTCCTGCAATAAATAAACATCGGGTTTTTCCGGCATTTTGGTTTTGTTAACATCAAATTTCCAATTGCCGTCAATGGGGCTCTGCGCTCTGGAAATGATCGGGGTGAGAAGCAGCAAGGCGGATACAAAGAGAAGTGACTTCTTCATCGTTAATTCCTCCGGTGCGATTTTTGTTTGGCCCGGGATACCCCCTAGAAGCGGCTGAATAGTACACCCGGGGGAGTAAATTAAGTCGAAAATAACGAAATAATTCTCCGTGTCGGATGACCTACAGAATTGCCGTGCGACCCGACGAGGGGCGTGTCGATACGAGGAAGGTGGTTTTTGCTGCCGGCTATGGTGTGGAAGCGGATACAAAGAAACGATCCTGTGTTGACTCTCGCAACAGAGTCTCTTTGGGCCTATCCAGTAGTCGTGAATGATTGATGTTTTAAAAATGTTCTGGCGTCGGCTTCGTTGAAAAAGACTAGACGTACTTGCTCTACCGGCGTGCCAGCGGAGAGGACTGACTCGATGGTTTCGGATACCACCGGGGCGGCGCGCTCCGGGGGATAGCCATAGGCTCCGGTGGAAATAGCGGGGAACGCAATGGAGCGTAGCCCATCATTGGCTGCCAGGGCGAGGGAGTTTCGGTAGCACTCCGCGAGCATCTTGGCGTCAGGTTCTTTTCCAATTCCGGTGATCGGGCCTACGGTGTGAATCACGTGGCGTGCTGAGAGTTGGCCTCCAACTGTCAGAACCGCTTCACCAGTTGGGAGACCTTTTGGAAAACGGGTGCGGCGTATCTCGCGACACGCCTCGAGGATTTCTGGGCCTCCTTTGGCGTGGATCGCGCCGTCGACTCCGCCTCCGCCTAGCAGCGTACTGTTTGCTGTGTTCACGATTACATCTACGTTTTGTTGTGTGATGTCGCCTACAACGATCTGGACTTTTCCGGACAGGTAGCTAGCTAAAATTTTTGGTTGCCCCATGCAAACCCTCCATTCACTGTACCCATTCCTTAGCACCAACTCTTTAGTGAGTATGTTTGATGCTGTTGCCCTACGGCTGAGAACTATTTTCCGGAAAGCGCGTTAACCACATTGTTCGCCTTGCCGGTAGTAATGTAAGCTCGCACCGTGACAGGAGGTTCCGTGGAACCATCTTCTTCTTCGGTTCGCGGCAGCGATACCACAGCACACACCGAATCAGTCATGAGGCTGGTCGAGATCTCTGCCGGGTATTGGTTGCCGCGAGCTTTGCATGTGGTAGCTGATCTCGCGATTGCAGATGCACTCGGTCAGGAGCCACGGTCGGCGGCTGATCTTGCGCGCGATGTGGGCGCGAACGCTGATGCCTTGGATCGAGTATTGCGTCTCCTCGCTTCGCACGGCGTATTCGATCGGCGCAGCGGCAAGTATGCGCACAACGAGCTCTCTCGTGCGCTACGTAGCGACCATCCGCAATCAATGCGCGCCTTTGTACGACTTGTAGGTCTTCCGGTGTTCTGGAAGAGTTGGGGAGCACTGGAGCAAGTGGTGCGAAGCGGCAAACCCGCAGTTGGCGACATCTTTGCTTATTTCAGAGAGCATCCGCAAGAGACGGAGCTCTTCGATGCGGGCATGAAGTCGAAGGCGCAGAGCGTTATTTCGCCAGTTCTTGCAGCGTACGATTTCTCCACCTTCGGAACGGTTGGTGACATCGGTGGCGGGCTGGGACATTTGCTCAAGGCCATACTCAAGTCGACAGCGAAGTCGCGCGGCATTCTCTTTGACCAGCCGCATGTCATCGAGCGTGTGAAGCTCGAGGAAACAATCGCCGGCGATTGACTTTGCAAGGCGGCGACTTCTTCAGCGGGCCGATACCACGTTGCGATGCGTACATCCTTATGGAGATTCTGCACGATTGGAGCGATGAGCAGTCGCGGCAGATCCTGCAGCAGATTCGGAAAGCCGCGGCCCCGATGGCCAAGCTGTTGGTGATCGAGACCGTTTTGCCCAGTGACACAGCGTGGGCAACAGGCAACCGCGAGCATTTCGGCAATCACCTCGATATCAATATGCTGGTGCTTACCGGCGGCCGCGAGCGCACCCCGGATGAGTTTGCGCTCCTATTGGCTGACTCTGGGTGGAAGCTCTCCCGGGTGGTCCCAACGTTAAGCGCATACTCGATCCTGGAGGCGGAGGCGGCCTAACTTGCTTCATCGATGTGTGGTGCCAGAAAAGTGCCCACGAACGATTCC
>JAUTXJ010000255.1 GCA_030838075.1 Acidobacteriaceae bacterium | reverse complement strand
TCCCATGATGGAAGGGCCTTGGTGCCGATTCCGAAGAGAAGCACGAGCCCGCGAGCGACATCGACACTGTGACGGTGGATAGTCTGAAAGTGCTTGACCCCGAATGGCCGATTAGAGAAGCGGACATTCCCACGAAGTCCGTTTTTCACCAACCCGGACATTCGGCAGGTTAGACCTGCAATGCTACATCGCTTACCCTCTGACGCGATTTCATCGCCTTGCGGACGGTGTGATAATGCGTAAAACGCCAAATGAGGTTTTAGGAGTGGATATCCCCTTTCACCCTATCGAGGGCCGCCTCGTGAAGATGGAACCGCTCATGCCTGAGCATAAGGAGGAAGTTCGGGCCGCTATCGATTGCGATCCTACAGCGTGGTCAATCCTGCTCGTTAATCCAATGGGTGCAGGCTTCGAGGAGTATTGGTCGGCCAATTGTGGCGCGCCTCTAACAGAGCGTTTGCCCTACGTTATTCGTCGCTTGTCAGACGGCCATGTGGTCGGGGTATCGACTTACTTCACAGCCAAGGCAAAGCACGGTGGTGTGGAGATTGGCGCGACATTCCTGCGTCCTGATGTGCGCGCGAGCTTCGTCAACCCGGAGACAAAGATGCTGATGCTGGGCCATGCCTTCAATTCGGGTGCAGTTCGCGTACAGTTCACCGTCGATGTACGCAATGAACGCAGCCAAGCTGCTGTCGCAAAGTTGGGCGCAGTAAAGGAAGGAATACTACGGCGCGACACGCGAACTTGGACCGGACATATCCGTGACACGGTCGTTTTCTCAATACTCGATAGCGAATGGCCAACCGTCAAGCTCCGGTTGGAGCAACGCCTTGCAAAACTGACGGGTTAGTTTCGGGGAGAAACAACATGCGCTTGCCAGCATTCGCCACCGTGTTCATTTTCCACAGCGCGAACAAGACCACTACCAGTATTCACCAATCCCTCCCCAAGAGACCTCTGTGAGAGTGGTCCTTCATCGGTCTGCTCCATTGGGATAGCTTTGTCACCTGACGGCACATCTTGCAAACGCCAATTCTGTCTTTGCCTGTTTTGACCGTTTTCGCAATCGTGGACGTCGATCCATTGCTCTGGCATCTTATCCATATGTCATTAGCCCTGATAATCCTGACCGCCCTCGCCGTTCTTTGGTTTGCGGAACGGAGCGTTGAGCACCTTGAATTGGCTGTCGCCGCGCTATGTTTTAGCACCGCGGTGCTGCTGTTCGTCGTTACTGATCTGGAAAGAGCGATACTGTTGTCATCCATCCTGGCGGTCGGAATTTGTGGAGCGTCGAGAGTCAAATACAATCACAGCGGGATCAAACTCATTGCAACAGATTTACCACTGGCTTTTGCGGGAACAGTTCCATTTTTGTTGGCACAGTATCCGCTCGCACTAACGGCTGTTCTCGCTGGAAGCATCGCACTCATGCTGGCCGCGGTCGCGACCCTGCTCTACGTGCGCGGGCCGCCGGTTTCCTTGGAACTCCAGGTTCTCTTTTTCAGCATTGCTTGCATTAGCTTGGTGGCAGCATACAGGGCGAGCGGCGGGCCAGTTACTTTCCAGCGAAATGCGGCTCTCCGCCGGTGTTTTCTTTCGAGCTTCATCGCCTCCCTTCTCAACCCACTTTCCTGGCGGCAGTTCGGCGGGCTCGCTCTGAGCGATATAGCCAAAGACCCGCTGCCGCTGATGGCGGCCGTGCCAGCGCGCAGCCCCGACTATCCTGACATTATCGTTATCCAGCACGAGTCGATCTTCGATCCGCGTATATTTGGTCTCCCGGTTGAGCCAATCGTCGAATCGTTTCTGTCCCCGAAAAATGGTCTCTATGGAAGCCTCAACGTGGATATTTTTGGCGGAGGATCGTGGCAATCGGAGTTTAGCCTGCTAACTGGCCTTTCAAGCGCGAGCTTCGGTTCAAACGCCTATTTTCTCTTCAAGCGAGGTGCCGGCCGCTTCCACAGCAGTCTTCCAAAGACGCTCTCTGCGCTTGGATATAGAACAATGCTCACTTCGAGCTGCCGTCGCAGCTTTCTCAACTACGACAGGTTTTACCGTTCAATAGGCATCAACGAGCGTCTCTTCACAGACGATTTCCATCCGCCTTTCGACGTCAATCGATTCGAAACGACATATTCCGATGCATTTTTTCTGGACGCCGCACTCAATGCTCATATGAAAGGCATTGCTGACGATGCCTCACCTCGCTTTTTATATGCGCTAACCAATTTCAATCACGGCCCACACAACCGAAACCTGGTTGCACATGGACGCTTTGCAGGCGAGCGTGCGTTTGCTGCCGCGAGCCTTCCCGATGCATATTATGCCGAGTACTACGCGCGGCTTGTAGAGACCGCTGTGACCTGGAATAAACTCAAGTCCGAGCTTTCCTCGCGTTTTCCCAAACGTCCTACACTCATTATGCACTATGGAGATCATCAACCCGTAATGACACGGCGGATCGAGAGAAAACTCAAGCTCGACCTGGACGCGAGGCGGCAGTTCCGCACGTTCTACGCCATAGAAACCTTGAATGACTTCCC
>JAUTXJ010000433.1 GCA_030838075.1 Acidobacteriaceae bacterium | reverse complement strand
CGTTGGTCTTGGTGCTGGCGGCCCAGAGGGCTACCTGAACGAGCGCGGTGCTCACCACCAGCGCGCCGAAAAAGTATAAAACTCCCGCAAGGCCGAGCAACGCAGGGAGCAAACTGACCGCTACGAGTCCAGCGGCGAACCACACGATCTGACGAAATGTGCGTGTGCCATTGCGATCGACGACCGGTAACATGAGAATGCCGGCGCGGGCGTAGTCTTCGCGATACATCCAGGCGATGGCGTGGAAATGCGGGAACTGCCAGAAGAAAAGAATGGCGAAGAGCAGCCATGCGCCACGGTCGAGCGAGCCGCTGGCGGCTACCCAGCCGATCATGGGCGGCACAGCGCCGGGAAAAGCGCCGACGAAAGTTGCCCACACGGTGCGCTTCTTCAGCGGAGTATAGGCAAGAAGGTAGCTGAGACAAGTGAGTGTGCCTAAGGCACAGGCCAGCACGCCGCCCACGAGATAAAGATCGACCGCTCCCGCGATCGATAAGGCCACGCCGAAGAGCAAGGCTTCGCGCGGTTGCACAACGCCAGTGGGAAGCGGGCGGCCTGCGGTACGACGCATGAAGCGGTCGGAATCGCGCTCGATGTAATGATTCAGCGTGGCGGTTCCTGCGGCGATCAGCATGGTGGCAAACACGGTGTGAAGCATATGCAGCCAATTCACCGGGCCGCGCGCGCCCATGTAATAGCCGGCGGCAGTAGTTATCAGAACGAGGAAAGAAACGTCAGGCTTGGTGAGGGTGATAAAAGCATTGGCGCGAGAGGACAACGTCAATTCGGTGGTGCGCGCAGTGCTCATTAAATGGCCACCGGCCGCTGCGTGGCAGCAGGCAATTCCCTTCTGCGAGGGACCAGACGATAGCAGAGTAAAACAACCAGTACGGAAACGCCAAAGAGTATTGCGCCGACGACGGTGTGGAGAACGGTGAGCGTAACCATGAGCGGCATGGGCTGCGGAGCGTCGGCAGTAGTCAGGCGCTGCCAGTAGGCCCCGAGGCCAAGGAGCAACTGCGTGCCAAGGATGGAGTGGAGCAAGACGCGCGTTTTGGAAATGGCTGCGGGTTTTTCGAACCGCCTGCGCAGGATCGCAGCAAGCCATATAACCATGCCCAGAAAAATAAGCGCCCCTGCCATGTGCGGCCACACGGGGATTTCCTTGTGCCGGAAGCCGGCGCCCAGAATCACCTGAAAATAAATTACCGCGGCGTTCGCGATGGCGAGCGAGTGAATTGAGGGGGAGCCGGTGTCTTCCACTTGAGTCTGATCGGAGATCCACCACCGGCTGGTGAAGACCGCAATGCTTAGAAGCGCCGCGAAGACAATCTGTGCGAAACAGGCGTGAATAACCGGCAGCCAGTAATGGAGTAGCTTAATCACGACTTCCCCGCCAAGGACCGCTTGTGCGGCAATTCCGGCGACCGCGATCACGCTAAACCAGCGCAGCCAGCGGCGCTCGTCTTTGGCCCACACCCACACAGCCAGAACGATGGACAGCAGGCCCAAGACGCCAGCGATTACGCGATGTGAGTGTTCGTAGCGGATGCCACCCACCATTGGCGGCGTGAGCGTGCCGTAGGAAAGCGGCCAGTCTGGAACGGAGAGCGCGGCCTCGTTGGATGTAACCAGGGCGCCGGCTATGAGGAGGAGGACGGTCCAGCAGACCACAAAAACGGCAAACCGATGGACAGACGGATGGTAAGTGGTCGTCATTGGCCCAAGTCCCAACGGCGGATTATACATGAGTGGCGGAATGGCGCTATCAGGAAAATGGCTTCAAATCCTTCAAAAATCCAGAACTAATCGGGAGGGCGAAACCAGCGCAGCTCCGCACAGACCGCTTCAAACTTGAGATGCCGCGGCGGGGATACTCGGCGCAGGCGGAATTGTTGCGCTCACGGTGTCGAGCCCGATAGCGCGCAGGACGAGGTCTTTCAGTGCGGCAATGAAGTACGGTGAGTCGCCCAAAGCGGGCATCATGCGAAAGGTTTCGACACCGAGTTTTTTTGCTTCCTCGCGAGCCTCGATATTGATCTCGTGGAGCGTCTCAATGTGTTCCGTGACGAAGGAAATGGGCACCACCAGCATTTCCTTCACGCCTTCATGCGCCAGGCGCTCAATGGTGGTCGTCAACGGCGGCTGTAGCCATTTGGCTGGGCCGACCCGGCTTTGATAGCAAAGGATATGCGTCCGCGGCCAGTTCGGAAACTGTTGCGCGCCTCGCTCACACGTCAGGCGTACGGTTGCTTCTATCTGTCGGGGGTACGGGTCACCCTTTTCGACCAGGCTCATTGGCAGTCCGTGAGCGCTGAAGATCAGATGAATGCGGGAGCTATCCGGAAACTGACGTAAGACGCGGCCGATGTTTTCGACTAGCCCACGGATGTACAGCGGATGATTGTAGAAACTTTCTACCACACGTTCGGGGGGCGCGCCGCGAGAGGTGGTCCACTTCGCGGTATCTGCTACGCGGTGCCACTCTTTCATGCTGCTGAGAGTTGTGGCGTAGGAATAGTGCGGGTAAAGCGGGAGCAACACAATTTCGTCGAGCGGACCGGCGTTGCGTAAGGTGTCGAGGGCCTCGACGCTCATGGGATGCCAGTAACGCATGGCCACTACGGCGACGGGATCAATCTGGAGTCTCAGAGCCTGCACTAAGCGCACGCGCTGGCGCTCGGTCAGCGTTGCAATGGGGGAGCGGCGGCCGATTTGCGCGTAGCGGCCCATGACTGGTTTCGAGCGGCGCGAAGAAATCGCTTTCGCGATGGGCTTGCGCAGGAGGCCCAGAGGACCAAGCGGGATAATGTCCGGGTCCAGAAAAAGATTCAGTAGAAATGGCTCGACGGCGGCGAGTGAATCCGGGCCGCCAAGTTGGAACATCACGATGCCGACACGCTTCTTTGCTGGCACTCACTTACCCCGGTGTAATGAATTTTTTAGGCGCTCGATGTCTTCGTGAAGCGCGGCGGCGCGGCGCGCAACCGATAAGTAGTAAGCGAAGAATATGCCCCACGCGATGAGATACGCGGCAAAGATGCTGTTGAGATTTTTCATACGGCCTCCGCTTCATGACGGACCATTTCGAGTTCGCCGCGCGCCGCTTCCATAGCGTAGCGGGCGCGCATCAACAACGCCATCAGAGCCAGCATGGCGAACCACGAGAAAAAAAGCACCTTCCACATGGTAGGGTCCAAACCGGATCCGGAACCGCCCATCACTACTGGCTGAGGATGCTGGGTGCGCCACCAGCGGATGGAGCCGAACACCAGCGGCACGTCGAGAAATGCGAAGATTCCAAATAGAGCGCTAAATAGCGCACGACGATCCGGCTCCTCGACTAGCGTGCGCAAAAGAAGAAAACACATGTACAGCAGCCACAGGATGAATGTGGAGGTGAGTCGTGCGTCCCATGTCCACCAAATGCCCCAGACAGGATGCGCCCAGATAGGGCCGCTGACGAGAACCACGGTGGTGAACACCAGGCCTACCTCTGCCGCGGAAATGCTGAGCCAGTCCCATTGCGGTTGGCGGCGAAACACGTACAGGATATTCGCGATGAAACAGACAAAGAAAGCGCAGAGTCCGGTCCATGCGCTGGAGACGTGCAGATAAAAAATGCGCTGGATGGGGCCCATGGTGCGCTCCGTGGGAGCAACGAAGAACGCACCATACGCTGCCGCCCCTACCAGCAGGAAAACAATCGCGGCAGCCAGTACTTGCTTCTTCATGTTGATTATTCCTCCAGAAGATATTCGCCGAAAAGCCATAGCGCGGTCAAAAAGATCACATCGAAAACCACCAGGAAGCCCACACCTTTCCATTCCAGAAAGGGGGAGGCGTCTAAAAGGCCGACGGTTACTTGGGTGCTAGCAACGAGCACTGGTGTGAGCAAAGGCAACAGTAGAAGGGGCAACAACAGCTCGCGCATGCGGGCCTGCGCGGAGATGGCGGAAAGCGCGGTGCCAGCGATGGAAACTCCAAGGCTGCCTAGAAAAAAGACTAATAAGAGTTGGCCGAGGACGCGGAGGACCGGCACGTTATACAAGACGGCGAAGATCGGGAGCATCAGGACTTCGGTGAACAGCAGAAACAAAGTATTGGCGATAAGTTTGGCGAGGAAAATGGCGAAGGGGTCGCTGACGGATAAGCGCAAGGCGCTGAGAGTGTCGTTGTTTTGTTCGCGCAGAAAGCATGGTTGCAGCATGAGGGATGCGGCAAAAAGAAACGCGAGCCACAAAAGTCCTGGACCGAAGCGGCGCGATTCGTTGTAAGTGGGATCGAAAGTGAAGCTGAACAGCACGATGACCATCAGGATGAAGACGACCGTGGTGGTCAGCAATTCCCTGCTGCGAAACTCCGTGCGGAGTTCCTTGCCGAGGAGTGCGGTGGTGCTGGAGAGCAAGCTCATTCAGGCGTCGGCGAAGGTCAGGATGGAGCGCACTTCTGCGCCGGTGCGGGTGTCTGCGACGATGAGGCCGGCATCGAGGCGAATCGCGCGAGTGGCAAGCATGGAAATTTCCGATTCGCCGTGGAGGCTCATGAGAATGGTGCAGCCCGCGTCGCGGAGTTGTCGCAGCGTGGCGGCCAGCCAGCCTACGCCCTGTGGATCTAGCCCGGTGCTGGGCTCGTCCAGTAGCAGGATGGAAGGTTCATGCAGCAGCGCGCGCGCGATGGCCACGCGTTGGCGCATCCCGCGCGAGAAGGTGCGCACCAGAGAGGAGCGCCGGTCGAACAATCCAACTTCGTGCAAAAGTTTTTCCACGCGCTCAGTAGCATTTGGGGTTTGCTGCAGCCTAGCGAACAGCAGGAGATTTTCTTCGGCAGTGAGCTCGTCGTACACCATGGTGGCGTGAGCCACAAACCCTGCGCTGGGCTTGGCACGAACGGCCTCGGTTTTTGACGTAACGGGAGCCGCGCCAGCAGATGCCCCAGCAGCCGATGGAAAGGTTAGTTCGCCGGACGAGGGACACACCAATCCGGCGGCGATGCGCAGCAACGTTGTTTTCCCAGAGCCGTTGCGTCCGGCCAGCGCGACGCACTCGCCAGGCGCGATCTCAAAACGGATACGCCGCAAAGCCGCGAGGCCGCCGTAACGCTTTTCTATATTTTCAAAGCGAATGCCAGTGGGAGAAAAACCGCGGGATGTCACCGCACGGCCTCGAGAGCGAATTGAGAACACTGCGAGCGAATCGTAAACGATGCCGGGAGGTGCGTCAAAACTCAGCCTCGAACGAGGTCGCGCAGAACCTTTTCCGCGCGTGCTCGTTCCGCTGCGTATTCGTCGTCGGGAATGGTGCCGGCCTGATGGCGGAGCTCCAGGCGGAAGAGTTGATCTTTCAAATATTCGAGGCTGGTGGCTACCGCGGCGTTAAGATTTTCCATGGACGGCGCGGAACCGTTGCCTTGCGCATCGGGCGAGGAAGCTTTCTTCGGGTGGGACCGCGGATTTGGCTGCGTTAATTGGTCCGTAGAATTCTCCGGCGGTGCAACAGTCACCGCAACGGGCTTGCGAGCCAACAGAATTGCGCCCACGGCGAAGATGCCGACGAATCCGGCCACGAGCGGCCACTTCAGCACATCAAGCCGTCCGGGAACCTGCTGAATGTTTGCGGACGCGGCAGCGCCTTGCGCTTCCTGCCCCGGTTGTCCTTGATCGGTCGCGCTGTTGGCACCGGGAGGCGGTGCGCTGCCGGAAATATTGACCGCGAGAGTCGTGTTGGCGGCGAGATTTTCGCGGCCGTAGATTGCCATTCCCTGTTCCTGTCCTCCGGCTTGCAAACCTTCGCCAGCGATTTGCACACTGGGCGGCGCAACCACTAGAAGACGGCGCACTACGTAGGCAGATGCAGGAATTTTTATGGTCGCAGTATTATTGGGATACGGGATTTCGTAAGAGTAGCGCACGGTGTTTTCGCCCGGCCGGAAAGCGTACGCGATGGCGAAGTGACCTTTGCTCTTATCGATGGGAGCTTGTACGACGGGCATTCCCGCGGGCCCGGAAGCAGCTACCTGTTGCAACTGCGCGCCTTCCGGCACGGAGAATTCAAAATTGCCATCGGCTCGAAAATAAGCTTCCGGCGGTTTGGTGTCATTCTGTAAGGAATATTCTTCGCCGACTATCAGAGTTGTGCCATTGGGCTGAAAGAAAACCACGCGCGTGGTGACGGCGATGGCCTTGGCATCTTTAGTTGGTTCGTAGACCGCAACTTCCACATCGCTCTTGCCGGGCGGCACAGGCTGGTGAAAATTAATGCCGCGATAGACCGCGCGCACCAGCATGGGTTGAGCGCCTAAACCGGGATTGTCGAACGTAAATTGTCCTTGAGCGTCCGATTGGGTGTTTGCGACCGGCTGCATCCCGCCTTGTAGTTGGATGAGCATCACCGCGACGCCCGGCGCGGGTTTTCCCGTGGTGCCGTTTTTTACCGTGCCGTGTACGGTGCCTGCTTGCGCGATATTCGCAACGGGACCGATGGTGCAAATCAAAATTGCTGCATAGAATATCTTAGAGAGGCGTTGAGACACCCTACTCACTGAGGACCTCGGGCGGCAGCCGCGGGACGAGGCCCGCGCGGCCGGCGCACTTGCGATTCGGTGACCTGATCAATTTCCGCGAGCACCAGCGCCGCTTCATTTTCCAGCGACACTTTCATGGCCTCGAAATCCGCTTCCGAATATTTCCCAGAGCGGAATTCGAATCGCAGATCGCGCAAATTGTCGTAGATACTGTCTCGGCGCTCGAGCAGTTGATCGAGCTTGGTGCGATGCGGGGCCAGATCTGAAGCATCAGGCTGAATATAAAAGATAAAAATCAAAATAGCGGCTGCCAGCGCGAAACATGCGCCCAGCATGGCCCAATCCGTGGTGGTGAGGCCGTCCAAAACGAGAGCCGCGAAATAATTCATCAGTCCTGCGTTTCTCGCGCAGCACGCAAGCGCGCTCGCTCCAACATCTCTGAGGAGATGCCACGGTTATTCGCGGCGGCATCAGTATTTACGGCGTGCGCTGGTCGCTTGCGCCACCGACTGATTACAAAGAGAACAAGCACGAGTCCAACAGCCAGATAAACCGCAGGCATGCTCCAGGCCACGAGGCTGAAGCCGGAGTGCGGCGGCTCGGCGTAAACTTTGGTGCCAAATTCCTGGACGAAAGCCTGGGTGATGACGTCTTCGGAATCGCCCCGCGCAACGGCCTGGTCGACTTCTTTAAGCATGGCGGTGGATGTTGTGCAGCCAACGTGATTGCACTGCGACAAAACCTGGTTGCAATTGCACATGCACATGAACTTGCCGGCAATTTGATGGGCCCGATCGGAAGACTGTTGCGCCGGCAGCGGTGCGACCAGCATCGGCAATGAACCCGTGACACAAAGGAGTGTCGCCAGGAAAACTACGCGTCCCTTAATCATGACCCTCTCTCAAGGTGGGTGAAGGCGTCAGCGTTCCGGCCAGGGATTTGACGCGCGTGGGTTCTTGTACCGCCGACAGAACCAGAACGGCGCGGCGGTTCGGCAAGAGTGCGACTAAAGTTCCGAGAACCACGATCACACCACCGAACCAGATGCACTTCACAAGCGGATTGAGATACACGTGAATGACGGGAGCCTGGGTATCCGGGCTTTGTCCGGCGTACACGACGTAGAGATCCTGTTTGAGCGTGGAGTAAATAGCGACCATGGTGCCGGACGCTTGATTAGCGGGGAAAATACGGCGCTCTGGGTAGAGCATCATGACCGGCTTATTGTCGCGGGTGACTTCGATGATCATGCGTTCGGCGGTGTAGTTTTTTTCCGCTTTGGTGTCGAAGTTCTGCAGCAGCAAAGAATAGGGACCGATCTGCATGCTGGAGCCAATCTGCATTTCTTTTTGGATGTCGCGGTTGAAGGCCGTCCCGGCGATGCCGATGAAAATCAAAACCATGCCCATATGCACGATATAGCCGCCATACCTGCGAGTATTGCGCATGGTCAGATCGACGGCCGAAGCAAAAAACGAGGCACCGGAGCGCGCGCGAATCACTCTGGCGCCGCGATAAAACTCCATGGTGATGGTCGAGGTCACGAAGACGCAAAGAATCAGGCAAATCAAAGAATAAAATCCGCGAACGCCAAGCGGGAAGGCGATGACTCCGGCAATGAGACCCATTAGCAGTGGCCAGCCAAAATTGCGTTTCAGACTATCGAGCGAGGTCTTGCGCCAGGCGAGTAAAGGTCCGACGCCAGTGAGGAATAAAAGCAATAAGCCGATGGGAATATTTACTTTGTTGAAGAATGGCGTTCCTACGCTGATGCGGTCGCCGGTGAACCATTCTGAGAAAACCGGGAAAAGTGTGCCGGACAGAACCGCGACGCAGGAGACCAGTAAAATCAAATTGTTAAAAAGAAAACTGGATTCGCGCGAAACGATGGAGTCCAACTGATTTTCACTTTTCAGATAATCGCGATTCTTGAAGTATGCAGCCAGGCATACCAAAAGAATTACGCCGATAAATCCCACAAACCAGCTGCCGATGTTCGAACTGGCAAAGGCGTGAACCGAGCTCACCACGCCGCTGCGCGTGAGAAAAGTGCCTAGAATGCAGAGAAGGAAAGTGCAGAAAACCAGCCACACATTCCACACTTTCATCATGCCGCGCTTTTCCTGCATCATTACGGAGTGCAGAAACGCGGTGCCGGTAAGCCACGGCAACAGCGAGGCATTTTCGACGGGATCCCAGGCCCAGTATCCGCCCCAACCCAAAACCGCGTAGGCCCAATGGGCGCCCAGTAAAATTCCGGCGGTCTGGAAACCCCAGGCAATCATGGTCCATTTGCGGGTGAGGTGAATCCACTTTTCGCCCGGATAGCGCGCCAGTAGTGCGCCCAAAGCGAATGCAAACGGAATGGTGAAGCCGGTGTAGCCAGAATAAAGATTCGGCGGATGAATCACCATTTCCGGATATTGCAGCAAAGGATTGAGGCCATTGCCGTCGCCGCGAGCGACAAGATCCATCGCGCCGTTCGCGCCGGCAACGCCGAGAGCTTTGAACGGGCTGGCGACGAAATTATTTAAGGTAAGGAAGAAAATCTGGACGCCGGCGAGGACCACGCCAACGTAAGGCATCAACTCGCCATTTTTATTTCGATAGGCGATCAGCGCGGAGAAAACATACACCGCAAGCAGGAAGCTCCAGAACAGTAGCGAGCCTTCCTGCCCGGCCCAAAGCGCGGCGACTTTATAAAAGGGAGACAGGCTGCGATTGCTGTGAGCTACAACGTAGGCGACGGAGAAATTGTCGCTGAAGAACAGGTATTCGAGACTAAGGGTAGCTAAAAATATCAGTACGCAGGTAGCAAGTCCGGCTTGGCGGGTGCTTTTTACGAGCAACGGGTGGCGCGTGCGAATGGCAGCAATCCCGCCGACAAACGCGTACACGGCACACACAAAAGCCAACA
>JAUTXJ010000432.1 GCA_030838075.1 Acidobacteriaceae bacterium | reverse complement strand
TTCATGGCACAAAATTTACCATCGCTTGTAATTGTGGGGCGGCCCAATGTCGGCAAATCGACGTTGTTTAATCGCTTGACCGGCACACGACGCGCGATTGTCACCGACGAACCGGGCATCACGCGCGATCGCATTTATGGCAAAGCGGACTGGCGCGGACGTGCGCTCGAAATTGTGGATACCGGCGGCCTCGTTCCGGATGACAAAGCGCTGATCCCGCAGGAAATTTTGCGGCAGGCGCGCGTGGCGATTGATAACGCGGCTTTGCTGGTGCTGGTGGTCGATACGCATGCGGGAATTACGCCGCTCGATCAGGAACTTGCGCGGCTTCTGCGCACTACCGGCAAGCCGTTTGTGATTGCCGCTAACAAAGTGGATGCGCGTTCGCAGGAAGCAAATGTTGGGAGCTTTCATTCCATGGGCGTGCCGGTTTTTCCCATCGCGGCGGAACATGGCACTGGAATTGACGATTTGTTGGACGCCGCGCTGGCGCAAGTGGAAGTGGTCGACTCCACCGAAGAAGAAAAGCGCCCTGACGTAATTGAAGTCGCAATTATCGGCCGGCCGAACGTGGGCAAATCCACGCTGCTGAATCGCCTGGCTGGCGAGGAACGCTCCATCGTTTCGCCCATTCCGGGCACGACGATGGACAACGTAGACACTGAAGTGGTCCGCGAAGATCACACTTACCGCTTCGTGGATACCGCAGGCATCCGGCGAAAAGGTAAAACTACGTTGGTGGCGGAAAAGCTTAGCGTGGTAATGGCGCGGCGTGGATTGGAGCGCTGCGACGTCGCGCTGCTGATCGTCGACGGTGAACAAGGCGTTACGCAAGGCGACGCGCAAATCGCCAACTACGCGGAGCAATCCAACCGTTCGGTGGTGATCGTAATAAATAAGTGGGATTTGGCGGTGAAAGCGGCGCGCAACGCGGAAGCTCGCGATGCCGAGAGCACAAAGGGCAAATCCCGCAGAAATCCCGGCGAACAACACAAGCCCGAAGACTTCGAGATTGGGCGCCTGCTCTTCGAATACGAAAAAATGATTCGCGGCAAATTAAAATTTCTCAGCTACGCGCCCATCGTTTTTCTTTCGGCCAGCACCGGCGAGCGGGTGGAAAAATTGTGGCCGCTCATCAATCAATGCTGGAACGCGCGTCGCCGGAAAATCTCCACGCCGGAACTAAATCGCTGGCTCAAGGAAGAAGTCGATCTGCAGCGCGGCACCACGCCGAAAGCGCGGCCGGTGCGCATCTATTACATGACGCAAGCGAAAATCGCCCCGCCAACATTCCTGATGTTCACCAACCAGAAAAACCCGTTGCACTTCAGCTACGAACGCTTCTTGGAAAATCAAATACGTGGCAAATTCGATTTCGTAGGCACGCCCATCCGCTTCATCCAACGCTTGCGCAAGAGGCAGGACAAACACGGCGACGCTGACAACTGAGGTTGTGCACAACCGCTGCTTTATGGCAGGTCCACGTCAAGGGCGTAAATTTCCTGCGTGGCGGCATTGCGCAAGACCAGAGGTGAGTCACCGGGAGTCAGGCCCCACCAATTGCCGAAGAATCCAGTCGACCGGAATCCGAACAACCGCTGCATGTCTTTGAGGTTTTTGATCTCCTCGAGCTTGCGGTCGCTGATGCGTACTCTGACCAGTTTGTCACCTTCAGGAGGGGCGGAGCCTAACGCGAAGTGAACGTACTGGGAATCCCGAGACCATTCCGGCCATGCAATAATATCCGCCTTAGCCAGCTCGGTGGTCTGGTGGGTCTTCCAATCGAAAAGCATGAGCCGTTGATTATCCGCGTGAAGTCCGACCAAGTAGCGGCCATCAGGCGACGAACGCGGCGACCAGAGGCCCTCGGTCCCGGGGATAATGGAGGCCAGATGTGTTTTCAAATCCACAATGTGAAGGCCGTTGGTGCGCAGAGCTCCCAACTGGCTGATGGGGGACTCTCCGAAAATGACGGAATTTCCGTCCGGAGACCAAGCCGGGTCGTTCTGCTCTGATTCCTGAGGAATTATCTCGTCGCTGGCGCCCCCATTGGCGGAAATGACGCGAATCTTGAAGGGTTGCCCTGCTGTGGCGGCGCCGACGAATGCAATTTTTTTTCCGTCCGGGGACCATCTCGGGAGCGCAGCATGTAAAGGAGAGAAAGTAAGCTGCAGGGGTTCGCTGCCATCAACTTTGCTTCTCCACAAAATACCTTCCGGGTAAGTCACATAGGCAGCCCACTGTCCATCCGGCGAAAATCTTACTTGTTCGGCCGAGAGGCCATTCATAAACGGCACAAACTGGCCGAGCTTCGTGTCGTAGCGAAGGAGTTCGCCGTGGGGCTGCTCGCCAACTACGAAGATCTTTTGGCCGTCCCTGCTTGGTAGCGGAGCCCAGTAGTTGAGCGGTCCGGTGGTCAGCCGCGTTGGGTTGGGCTCCGATTTTTGAAATAGTCCCCTTTCGCGGATGGCCCAAATGTCTGTTCGGCCCTCGTTGTTGGCTTGAAACACAAAGTAATTCCCGTCCGGAGTCCAGTTGCCACAACACGAGCTGATCGCCTTTAAACTGGGCAGGAGCGGACGGGCAGGCCTCCCATCCATCGAAACTTCCCACATCGAACTCAGAGTGGTATGCGGATCGTAGACCGAGAACCGCACGCGGTGTCCATCCGGTGAAACACGAGGCCACCATGCGCGCCCTGGCACATTCGTGAGCTTGCGATTATCACTCCCGTCCGGCTTTGCCGAGTACAAATCCGATTCGTCGGCATAAATGACTTTCGAGCCGTCCGGCGACCATGTCGCGTCTTGAGCGACAATGTCAGCCAAGCGACGCTGAGACCCTCCAGGGAGGGGCAGAATCCATAAACTATTCAGGTAGGAATTCGACGAGGTCGGAATCCCGACGAGCAATTCCGATCCCTTCGGCGAAATGTCATTGATGTACACGTTCTGAGGTCCGCTCGTCAGCGGAACCGCTTGGCCACCTGATGTAGAAACCTGCGAAATGCCAGAACCCGATTCCCAGAAGTACAGCCTCGAGCCGTCGGTGAGGATGGGAGGCGGGATACGGTCAGGGGAAAAATTGGCTGGTTTCTCGCGGCCATCATTGGTGATCTGTGTCAAAGCCAGGATTCTGGGCGGAAGGGACGCGCGCATCCACCAAAAAGCGAGCGCCAGAACCACGACGACGCCTGCGCCAACCAAGATCAAAGGCCACCGTTTCGCCGAAATTGGTTTCGCGGAAACTGGTTTCACGACAGCACTGTCCATCGGCAAGCCTGTCGAAGCTGCTGTTACCGTTGGATGGACTCCTGTCGAGGCTGCGGGGGGCGCGGCGGTCTCGGAGATTGCAGGCAC
>JAUTXJ010000428.1 GCA_030838075.1 Acidobacteriaceae bacterium | reverse complement strand
CGGCTTGCGCATTCCTGTCACTCCACCTGCCGCGAAGTGATAATATTCTTCGGGGAAATTTTTTATTTATGCGTTCCGTGGCAACACGCGTTTCTCAATTAACGGGTGAAGGTGCGTTGGCCGTTTTCGCGCGCGCCAAAGAACTTGAGGTGGAAGGCCGCTCCATCATTCATCTAGAACTTGGCGAACCGGATTTCCATCCGGCGGCTCCAGTGGTTGATGCGTTGCGCGATGCCGCAGCCTCGGGCCGGGACCGCTATGTTTCCACGCGAGGCATTCCTGCTTTGCGCGCTGCCATTGCTAGTTATTTGAGGCGCACCCGTCGATTGGAAGTAGGCAGTGAGGAAGTTTTGATCGCTCCGGGTTGCAAAATGGCGTTATCGCTGGCGATGATGGCGCTCATTGAGCCAGGAGATGAAGTTCTGTATCCTGATCCAGGTTTCCCCATTTATCCTTCATTTACACGCGGGCTGGGGGCTACAGCGGTGCCGTTTGGCTTGGAAGAAAAAAATAATTTTCAACCGGACCTTGATGAAATCGCCGCGAAAATCACGCCGCGCACCAGCGTGTTGATTTTTAATTCTCCGAACAATCCCACGGGCACGGTATTTAGCCGGGAGACGCTTGAGCAAATCGCGGAGTTTGCGCGCAAGCACGACTTGTGGGTCGTGGCCGACGAAATTTATGCGCGCATTGTATTTAACGGAGAATTTCTTTCGATTCGTTCTCTGCCTGGTATGGCCGAGCGAACCATCATTATCGATGGCTTCTCAAAGAGTTTTGCGATGACCGGTTGGCGACTAGGATATGCCGTGGCGCCGAAACAGATCGTGGACGCGATGGATTTGTTAGTTCTGAATACGTTCACGTGCGTCGCAGAATTTACTCAAGTGGCGGCGATCGAAGCTCTGCGTGACTCGACCAACGCCGTGGACGCCATGGTTGCGGAATACCGTAAGCGTCGTGACCTCTTTGTAGCCAGGCTGAATCGCGTCCCTGGGTTCCGGTGCCAAATTCCTGATGGATCTTTTTATGCGTGGGTCAACGTGGAAGATACCGGACTTGCGGCGGAAGAGGTCGCCAGAATATTGCTGGAAGAGGCGGGCGTCGCGGGGATTGCGGGCGCGGCGTTCGGCGCCGGCGGGAAAAACTATCTGCGCTTTTCGCTGGTTAGCGCTCGCCATTCTTTAGAAGAGGCTCTGGACCGCATTACGCGCGTTTCGGTTCGTTGGCGAGCGGCCGTGGCGCGGTAACAACTCGCATATGTCTATCGCCAACTCCCGCCAACCATGACCCCTATCGCACCGCGGCTGACGACAGGGAACATCCGAATGAAACATATGATTCAGCTGGTTATGTTAGCTTGTGTGGCTCTGATGGCTCCCGGCATCACAAGCGCTCAGGCAAAACCTGCAGCAGCGCCGGCGGAGACCGCGAAGATTTACGAGCGGTTGCTCCCTCAAATCGACAAAATCCCTATCTACGATAATCATTCGCACGCAACTTTTCCCGACGATTCGGACATGGACGCGCAAGCGGCTCCGCCGGATGAAAGCTCGGTGATGCGCCTGCGTGAGGATAATCCCGAGTTCGTGGCCGCCGCCAAATCGCTGTTCGGTTATCCGTACGATGATTTTTCCGCCGAGCACGCCAAATGGCTTATCGATAAGAAGAAAGCTGCGGAAGCTTCCGGCAACACCGTGTATTGGGACAGCATTCTCGACAAGCTAAATATCGAAACCTGCCTGGCGAATCGTGTCGCTCTGGCTTCGTATCTGAATCCACAGCGGTTTCACTGGGTTTTTTTTGTGGATTCGTTTCTCTTTCCTTTTAATAACCGCGACCAAGCTGCAAAGAACGGCGACCTTGGCGTGTATATCCCGTTACAGGAAAAGGTCCTGCAGCGCTACGAAAAACAAGAAGGCCTCGCCGCCCTTCCCGGCGATCTTGCCGGCTACGAATCTTTCGTTCGCCAGACGGTAGTCGACAATCAGAAAAAAGGCGGGGTGGCCATGAAGTTCGAAGCCGCGTATTTCCGCTCGCTGTACTTCTCCGATCCGCCTCGCGAAAAAGCTGAGGCCGTTTTTAATAAGTATCATTCAAGCGGTATTCCCACGGAAGACGAATACCGCACGTTTCAGGATTACATTTTTCGAGTGCTGATCGATCAAGCAGGTAAATCTCATCTGCCGGTACATTTTCATAGCGCGGTGGGCATCGGGGACTATTTCAGTCTGCGCAACGGCAATCCGCTGAATTTGGAAAACGTGCTGCGGGATCCGCGATACAAAAACGTAATCTTTGTATTAATCCACGGCGGATATCCATATACCCTGGAAATGATCTGGCTGACGGCTGCGAAGAATGTATACACGGATTCCTCGCTAATGGGTTATTACGTGTACCCGTCGGAGCTGAAAAATATTTTGAAGCAGTGGGTTTCTCTTTACCCAGAGAAGATCATGTTCGGCTCCGACGCGTTCCCTTTCAACGACGCGGTTGGCGCGGAAGAAACATTCTGGCTGGCGGTACGCTCGGCGCGCACGGCCATAGCGGAAGCGCTAGCCGAATTGGTCGCGGAGAATGCTATCAGCGAAACGAAAGCGCTGCAGCTCGCGCACATGTATCTGCACGACAATGCCGCCAAGCTTTACGGAGAAAAAAAATGAGCAATCCGGAGCTGAAATATGCCGCCTGGAAAGATGTTGAGCGGGAGCATCTCAATCCGCAAATCGACCGCGAAATGGTGGTGGGAGACCAGATCATGCTGGCGCGAGTGCTCATGAAAAAGGGCGCACACGTTCCGCTGCACCATCATCACAACGAACAAGTCACCTATATCCTGGAAGGTGCGCTGAAATTCAACGTAGGAGGCAAGGAAATCGTAGTGCGTGCCGGTGAAGTTTTGTGCATTCCGCCAAATATGCCGCATGAAGCCTGGGCCGAAGAAGATACGGTGGATCTGGATGTTTTCAACCCGCCACGCGAGGATTGGCTGAACAAGACCGATGACTACTTGAGGCACGGCCGTTAGTGGTTCGTGGCCGAACCGAAGGAATCGCCATGGGGTCCCATAGGGACTCATCAGGGGTGGGTCACCACATATGTTAAAGCCGTAGACAAACAGGCTCTGTGTTGTTTACCGTAGTGAGTGGTTTGATTCCAGGCGTGGGGTCAACCCCTCGAGGGGAACATCATGAAGAGGTTATTGCTGTCATTGTTACTAGGTTGCGCCGGCGTTTGCGCTGCTCAGGCGCAGGAAAATATTCCCGCGGTATACCCTGTGGGTTCGAATGCGGGGGCCAATTTTAGTGCAACGAGCGCCGCTCGGGTGCCACTAATACCGACCTTGGCGCAAGCTGGCCCACTTTTCAGTGCCGATGCGCTGGACTTAACGTCGTCAAGTGCTGCTGGGCCAACCACGATATCTACCGCACTGGCACTTCCGATGGCTGCGCCCAATGCGGCAGCTAGCGCGCCGATGGGTGAGCCTGCGCGGGCACCTGAGCCCCGTCCGAGGTTTATATACAGCGATCGCGATGACTTTCGTTGGCAGCTTGGGCTGGGGGTTTCTTTCGAGCGGTTCCGATCTAACATTTATAGCGCCAGCGCGGTGGGTACCACGACGAGTCTGGCGTATTTTTTGAGCGACTTTCTCGGAGTAGAAGGGGATGTGAATACTTTTTTCGCCCCTACTATCTGGCAGAACGAACATATCAAGCTTGTTAATTACGGCGTGGGTCCGAAATTCGCATGGCGGCGGCCACGTTGGGAGCCGTGGTTTCACGGATTATTCGGCGGTACGCACGCGTTGCCGCAAACCGGCAATCTCAACAGCAAGAATGGATTCGCTGTGCAATTGGGAGGCGGCGCGGACTATCGTCTGCTGCCACGTCTGTCGGCAAGAGGCGAGGTCGATTACGTGGGCACTAAGCTCTTCGGGACATGGCAGAACAACGGCCAAGCAACTCTGAGCCTGGTGTTTCACTTCTAACGACCAAAATTTCTAACTGATTTTCATGAACGCCGACTCGTAATGAAACGAGTCAAGGATGCATGACAGCCGGCACCGGTCGGCCCATGGATTTCGCGTATTCCGCGGCAAATAAGGGGCTGGAAGAAAATTCCTCGCTCAACTCTCGCAAAAGCCTTTGTGCCAGCGCATCCTGTTTTTCCCGCCGCGCCGCGAGTGCCAGCATGATTTTCGCGAAGGGCCGCAAATATAAACCGGTGTCCGCCGATTTTCCCAATTGCTGCATGCCAAGCCTTTTATCGCCGTGCACGCCACCAAATGCCAAGAAGAAGCGCGTTCCGCCGGAGAGGCTTCCAATAATGTAATTGGCGGAACCCAAAGCGACGTACGCATCGTTGGCATCGGGTCTGATGGCGAGCAATTGCTTGGCGTATTGATTCGCTAATTTAAGCAGCTTCAGAGCTTCGAGGCGTTCTTTGCGCAGGATCATGTCTGCGTCTGACTCCATGCCCGCGGCCAGAGTGAGCGCGAAAAGAGCCTCGGTGTCCTTGGAATTTCGTTTCAGGCGTCTATTTGCCAAGGCGCGTGTTTTCACCAACGCGTCCTGGAACTGGGCCATACGGCCTGGATCGGGCTTGCCATCTATGCCGTTCAGGAATTTTTCTTCATTCAAGAAAAAATCGCTGGTCAATACGCCCTGGCGGTAAAACTCCTCGAAAAGGTAGCTGGCAGCGACGGCTACTTGACCAAAGGGTTGATCGGGATGTTCAGATTGCCAGATTGCAAATTTGTCGCGTGCTTCAGAAAATTGTTGGGTGTAAAGAAGCTGGAATCCGGAGGTCAGCTCGGGAATGGATGTGAATGCCGGCGCAAGCGGGTCATCGCCTGCGTTGGCGTCAGCATCGCGCTGGACGCCGGAAACGATATAACTGTTGGGATCGTCGCTCAAATTGTGGCCAGCGGCGGTCGCGACCCAGCACACCAAGAGCAACGCCGGAATTGGAAAATAAAAATAGAGGCGATGTGCGCGGGTCATCATCGAGTCTTTAGTAGTCTATCTAGAACAGGCCAGGCAGAAATCTTGGTTTGCCCGACATGGCTGACCGGTAACCGGGATCGGCAAACAATACGCGCTCTTCAGTCGAAAGTCTTTGCGCCAGCACCACGACGTGCGCTACAGAACCTGCCAACGCGGTGATCCACGCGGTGTGTATCAACGGCAAAGCCAGCATCTCGGCAAAGACCGCTGCATAATTAGGATGCCGAACGAAGCGGAAAGGTCCAGTAACAATTACCCCTAATCGCGTAGAATCCACGACTTGAACGTTCCAATGTTCGCCGAGGGTGCGAATCACCCACCAGCGCACGGCATTGGCGGCCAGAAAAATCGTGAACATCACTGCGGCCAGCAAGGGGATAAAGGGCCGATGCAGAAAAACGACTTCCACCCCCGCGCCGACGAGTACAGCAGTGTGCAGCGCGACCATCCAGCCAAAACGCGGCTCCGCGACTTTGCTGGCGCCGCGCTCGATCATGCTGACTTGATGGCGCCGGGAGATTTGCAGTTCCACGACACGCAAAGCGGCCACGGCGACCAACAGGGCGAGAAACGCGATAACTGTTACGTCCATTGCAGCAACAAAAATTCAGCGCTGAAGCCAGGGCCAAAGGCGGCCAGCAACGCGTATTCGCCGGTCTTCAGCGGGCGTTTTTCTAGCCATTCCTGAAGAATAAAAAGAATCGTGGCGCTCGAAAGATTGCCGACATTGGCAAGAATGTCCCACGAGGGTTGGGTGTCGCATGGTTTCAGACCAAGCTGCGTTTCCACATTGCCCAACAGCCGGGCGCCGCCAGGGTGGAGAATCCATCCTTTGATGTCCTCGCGCTTTTTTCCGCAGCGTTCCAGGAACCCGTCGACCAGCTCGTTGATTTTTGCGCCAATCATTTCCGGCACATCCTTGGCCAAGAGTATGTGAAATCCGGAATCGCGGAGGTCAAATCCCATGGCGCCGAGCGAGTCTGGAAAGGTATATGTTTCCGAAAATAAAATTTTCGGCCCGTGCATGGGCTTGCCGCGCACGACCACGGCTGCCGCGCCGTCACCAAACAAGATGGACGAAATAAGGTTTGCCTGGGAGATATCCTTGCGCTGAAACGTCAGGGAAGGCAACTCTACAGCGATGATCAGCACATTGCCGCCGGGCTCTGCTTTTAAATAATCGGCGGCGCGTCCCAATGCCATGGCTCCGGCCGCGCAGCCTAGCTCTGTAAATGGCATGCGACGGACATTAGGCCGAAAACCCATCAAGTGGATCAAATGGGCGTCGAGAGACGGAATCATGAATCCAGTACACGAGACCGTAATGATCAGATCGATATCCGCAGGCTTAAGGCCGGCACGCTGGAGGCATTTCTCGGCTGCTTCGCGGCCGAGTTTAATGGCGTGTTCTATGTACTCTTCATTCGTCTTCGAGAGGGCCCGGGGCTCGACGGTGTATTCGATGGGGAAAATAGCGTGACGATTGTGAACGCGGGCATTGTCCACAATACTCATCATGGCCTCGAGCTTACGCTCGGGAATATCGAAGACGCGGCCCATGTAATATTTCACGTCGTCGCGACTAATCGTGTGGGGTGGAAGCGCCGTCGCCGTTGCGGCGATGGTGCAATTTTCAGAACTCGGGCGTTGCTCTTCGGCGTTAGATAGGTTCAACGAATCCCCTGCAGATATATTGTGGCACGGATCGTGACCAAATCGAGCCACGGTTTGGGCGCCAAACTAGGATGCTGCATGCTCCAGCATGGTCGGGTGCAAGCGGTAGACTGTACATCATTCCAAGGCAAAATGAGTAGTCAAAACAGCAGGCGTGCCCATGTTGTGGGATGCAGGAAAAGAGGTGACCTGCGGAACGCGCTTGTAAACTTCTTGCAAAATCGATTTGGCAGGCGTGGCGCTTTGAGTTTTATTTTGTGTGCCTAGCTTGTCTGGCTGGCGCGAATTTCCTGCCAGCGGCGCGGACGGCGATTCGCCTGCAAGACTTTTTTGCGTAAACGGATCGACTTGGGTGTCACTTCCACGAACTCATCGTCGGCGATGAATTCGATGGCTTGTTCCAGGCTCAACTCACGGTGAGGGATCAGACGGATGGCTTCGTCAGCGCTGGAGGAGCGCATGTTGGTTTGCTTCTTTTCCTTGGTGACGTTTACGTCCATGTCTTGTTCGCGCGAATTCTCGCCCACGATCATGCCTTCGTACACATCGATCGCCGGGCCGATAAACAGTTCCCCGCGTTCCTGAATATTCCAAAGCGCAAACGCCGTGGAAGGGCCGCTACGATCGGCGACCAAGGCACCGGTAGGCCGCAGCGCCATTTCACCGGCATAATCCGTCCAGCCTTCAAAAATGGAATGGATCAGCGCGGTTCCGCGAGTGTCCGTCAACAGCTGGCTGCGCAAACCAATTAAGCCACGCGAAGGGATTTTGAAATCCATGCGCACGCGTCCTGAGCCGTGATTGCTCATCTTCAACATTTCACCGCGCCTGCTGCCGAGAGTTTCCATGATGATGCCGATGAAATTTTCTGGAACGTCGATTACCAGGCGCTCCAGCGGCTCCAACTTTTTGCCATTCTCGTTGCGCACTACGATTTCGGGCTTGCCAACCATCAACTCAAAACCTTCACGACGCATGGTTTCGATCAAAATGGCGAGTTGCAGTTCGCCACGTCCGAGAACGCGGAAAGATTCTGGAGTTTCGGTGTCTTCCACGCGGATGGAAACATTGGTAAGCAATTCTTTTTGCAGCCGGTCGCGAAGATCGCGCGAGGTCAAATAGCTGCCATCTTTGCCGGAAAGCGGGCTGCTATTGACGGTAAAGATCATCGCCAAAGTGGGCTCGTCGATCAGGAGTGGCTCGAGCGGAGCGGGTGAGACCAGATCGGTGATGCTCTCGCCAATCTGAATGCCTTCCACGCCTGCAATCGCCACCAGATCACCGGCAGCGACGCTGTCCGCTTCGTCGCGCTCCAATCCCCTGAAGGTATACAGCTTAGTGATGCGTGTGGAGGTGAGCTTTCCGTCTAGTCTGTAGATTCCGACGTCTTCGCCACGCTTCAGTGTGCCGTTAAAAACGCGGCCGATAGCAATGCGGCCCAGAAATTCGCTGTAATCGAGGTTCATTACCTGAATTTGCAGAATTCCATTCGGATCGCCAGGAGGCGACGGAATGGATTTAACAATGGTTTCAAAGAGCGGAAGCAAATCTTTGGAGTCATCTCCGATCTTGCGGTGCGCCACACCATCGCGCGCGTTGGTGTAGACAACAGGAAAATCTAGTTGATCTTCGGTGGCGTCCAGATCGATGAACAAATCGTAAATTTCGTCCAGAACTTCTTTGGCGCGCGCATCGACACGGTCGATTTTGTTCAGAACGATAATGGGAGGCAGCTTGGCGGCCAAGGCTTTCTGCAGTACGTAGCGCGTTTGAGGCAACGGACCTTCACTGGCGTCCACGAGGAGGAGCACGCCGTCGACCATGCGTAGAGCGCGTTCCACTTCGCCGCCGAAGTCGCTGTGACCGGGGGTGTCCACGATGTTGATTTTGGTGTCATGAAAGAACAGCGCGGTGTTTTTGGCGAGAATGGTGATGCCCCGTTCGCGTTCGAGGTCGTTGGAGTCCATCACGCGTTCAACCAGGGCTTCGTTGGCGCGAAAAATTCCGCTTTGCCGGAGCATGGCGTCCACCAGGGTGGTCTTCCCGTGGTCTACGTGGGCGATGATGGCGATGTTGCGAATATTTTGACTCATAAAATTTGGGCGTCACTGGCCGCGCGGCTGCCAGTCATTAAAGACAAAAATAGCTGCTGTAACAACCAGCAGCCCGGACGGTTCTCCTCGTATTCTCAGGTGTGGTCGAGCTAGTTCAGTTTATCAGACCGGACGGTGTGGAACCACTATTCTGGAAGCGCGGGGCTGGGCGGGAACTAGCGGCTTGCCAGTGACTGAATGATTTGGGGCAAACTTGACGGGCCCACAGCCCGATGCTAGATTTCGCTCCTGCGCGATAAATACGGGGGTTTTCACTGAGGCGGCGTTCAAAGAAACGCAATTCCGTTGGTATCAGCCGCCGCGAATTCCTGCAATACTGCCAGGCCGCCCCGCTTGCTTTTCTACCCGCAGCGATCTCTTCGTTTCCGTTTCCGTTAGAGCCGCGGTATTCCCAGGGAAAACCGGCCTCGCATGGTGAATTTCATGTCCACCCTACGTATCGTTTGCCGCGAGGCATTGAAACGATATTGCGAAAAGTGCCTGCAGGCTTTGACGAATTTGTAACCGAAAAATATCAGGATCACGTTACTGCGGTTTTTAGCGAATGGAGCTCGCAGCTTCTCCAATCCCCGCGGAGTACCGCAGCTTTCGAAAAAATTATCGCCACGGATTTTTCTGGCGCGTCGCTGAAACCAAGTACCTGGAAGCCGGTATACGAAGGCTCTCCCTTACAGGTGTGGAAAGGGGAGTTCGCCGGCACAACAATCTTGCGGGGTAGTGAGTTTCTTGCGGAATGGCGCGCTTCGGTAAGCGATATCTCTAACATCATCACCGCTGAGTTTCAGGTGATATCGATCCGTTCCGTGCCTGAAGGTGTGTCCGCGCTTACGGCATCTCAAGCCCTGGAAACGGTAGTGCGCTTTGAAATGGTGGGCACGGGACAGGATTTTTTTCGGGAGCAGCGTGTGGGCAGCTGGCTAATATCCTGGAGGCTTTCCGCATCGGGGGATTTGACGCTTCGAGATTGGAAGGCGCTCGACGTGACGCGCAGCCGCTCAATGGCTCCGGTTTTTCTTGATGTCACGCCACATGCATTCGGCAGCAACCGGTCCTATACTTCGCAACTTCTTCATGGCACGGATTATTGGCGGACAGTGCTTGATGGGGCCAGCGGTATCGATATTTATGGGCACAACGGAATTTCCGTCGCCGATATTGATGGCGACGGGATTGACGATCTTTATGTTTGCCAGCCTGCGGGGCTTCCGAATCGCCTTTTCCGGAACCGCGGGGACGGTACGTTCGAAGACATTACAGAACCGTCAGGGCTTGGAATTCTGGAGAACACTGCGTGCGCGCTCTTCGGGGATTTCGAGAATAGTGGGCGCCAGGACGTAATTGTCGTGCGTGCGAGCGGCCCGCTGCTGTTTCGCAATCTTGGCCAAGGAAAATTCGTTGCCAAGGCGGGCGCGTTTCACTTTGAAAATCCGCCGCGAGGCACGTTTACAGGTGCGGCCATTGCGGATTATGACCGCGACGGCTGGCTGGACATTTATTTTTGTCTTTATGCGTTTTACCAGGGCACCGACCAGTATCGCTACCCGATGCCTTACTACGATGCGGAGAATGGTCCGCCCAATTTCATGATGCGGAACAATCGTGACGGAACCTTTAGTGACGTTACGAAACAATCGGGGTTAGTTCAGCACAACAACCGGTTCAGCTTTTGCTGTGCCTGGGGCGATTTCAACTTTTACAAACCGCCGGATTTGTACGTGGTCAACGATTTTGGACGCAAGAATCTCTATCGCGCTGATGGTAATGGCAAATTTACAGACGTCGCGTCACAAGCCGGGGTAGAGGATGTGGGCGCCGGTATGAGCGCTTGCTGGCACGATTTTAACAACGATGGCCGGCAGGATCTTTACGTTGCGGATATGTGGACGGCGGCGGGAATACGCGTTTCGCAGCAGGACAATTTTCAGAAAGGGTCGAGCAAGCGCGTTCGCGGTCTCTATCGCAAACACGCTATGGGCAATTCGTTGTTTCAGAATTCCGGAGATGGAAGATTCGCGGATGCGAGTGCGCGCTCAGGAACGGCGATGGGCCGTTGGGCATGGTCGAGTGACGCGTGGGATTTCAACCACGACGGTTTTCTGGATCTGTATATCGCCAACGGAATGATTTCTGGTGAAACGCGCGACGATTTAAACAGTTTTTTTTGGCGGCAGGTAGTCGCCAATTCTCCAACCGATGTGAAACCAAACCATACTTATGAGCAGGGCTGGAATGCCATCAACGAACTGATTCGGTCCGATGGCACATGGAGTGGATTTGAACGCAACGTTTTCTATCTCAACAACCGTGATGGGACATTTTCAGATGTTTCGGGGATTGTCGGGCTCGACTGCATAGAAGACAGCAGAACTTTTGTGCTCTCCGATTTTGACCACGATGGACGCCAGGAGATGGTATTAAAAAATCGCAACGGACCTCAATTGCGGTTTTTTAAAAATGTTATACCGGACCTGGCTCCTGCTATTGCATTTCGCTTAACGGGGAAGAGCAGCAATCGGGACGCCATCGGCGCTTGTATCACCGTCGAGGCAGAATCTGGCCGGCAAGCCCGCTTTCTCCAGGCCGGATCGGGATTTCTCGCGCAACACAGCAAGGAGCTATTTTTTGCCCTGGGCACGGCTAAAGGCCCTGTTCGCGTTTCGATACGCTGGCCGAACGGCTTGCTGCAGAGTTTCGATTCCTTGCCCCTCAATCATCGTTTTTGGATCGAGGAAGGAGCTCCGCCGTCGCGCGTCGAGCCTTTTATGAAACCCTCTGGTTTGCCTGACGTAGGACTCGATGACGTTTCAACACAGGAAGTTCTGCCTACCGAAATAGAATCGTGGCTTCTCGCGCCGGTACAGGCTCCGGATTTTTCGCTTCGCGGCAAGGATGGACGCCAGGAGTCACTTGCTGCTCGACGCGGCAAACCGGTGCTGATTTGTTTTTTTCCGGCTTCGGAAGCCGATTCTGAAGATCATCTAAAGCAGTTGGAAAAATTAAATTCGCGTTGGGAAAAAGAGGGACTGCAATTACTCGTAATAGATGTCGACGGCGCTCCGAGTAGTGATGCAAAAAGAGGTCGAAGCCATATCGCGCAGAATTTTCCGATATTGCAGGCTACCCAAGATGTAGTCGCCATCTACAACCTTCTGTTTCGTTCTCTTTTTGACCGCCATCGCGACCTAAGCCTGCCCACTTCCTTCCTGATCGATGAGGCAGGGGACATCGTCAAGATTTACCAGCGAATCATTGAGGATGAGCATGTCGACGAGGACATCAAGAATATTCCGCGCACAGATGCGGAGCGCATCGCGAAAGCGCTCCCGTTCCCGGGCGCAGACACAGGCTACGAGTTTGGCCGCAACTATCTTTCGCTTGGGTCGCTGTTCTTGGAACGCGGATATCCGGAGGCTTCGGAGACTTTTTTCGGGCGCGCACTGCAAGACGATCCAGCAAGCGCTGAGGCGGAGTACGGGCTCGGGAGCGTTTATCTACGACAACAAAAAACGAAAGAGGCACGCGAAACTTTTGAACGAGCGCTGAAACTTCAAGCCAGTTATCCCGGAACCATTTCAAATGCATGGAATAATCTGGGAATTCTTACCGCCAGAGAAGGCGATGCCGCCGCGGCTATTGATTTTTTTCAGCGGGCGTTGCAAATCGATCCGGCCCATTTAATTGCATTACTGAATCTCGGAAATGCCTATCGCCAACAGAAGGAATGGGGGGAAGCGAAAAAGGCGCTGCAGCGAGCGTTGGAGGTTGAACCAGATGACCCCGAGGTCAACTACAGCCTGGGCATGGTCTGCGCTCAATTGGAGGAATTGGATCGCGCCTATGAGTATTTAAAACGCGCTGTCGAGTTGCGCCCGATTTATCCCGAAGCTTTGAATAACCTAGGCGTGCTTTATTTGCGCACGAGGCGGCCGGAGGAAGCAGTTCACAGTTTTGAAGAATGCATCCGAGTGGCGCCTGAGTACGACCAGTCGTATCTGAATCTTGCGCGTGTGTACGCTATACAGCGCCAGCGGGAAAAAGCCCGCGACGTGCTTCTCGAATTGCTGAAGCAGCATCCCGATCATACTCAAGCGAAAACCCAATTGAATCAGCTTGGACAATAAATCGGCGCTAAAATGACGTTCTAAGATGGCTTACGCGCAGATCCGACTGTTTGGTATATACGTTGCGCTCACAGTGATGGGCGTCCTGCCTGCTTATAGCCAGAACAAAAACAATGAGAAATCCGCAGTCGTAACAGGAAGGGTGTGCGATTCCGAGAATCGCGCGATTGAAAATGCGACTGTTTCTTTGGAGAGCGATGACCACACGCATACATTCACGTTTCAGTCGGATTCACAGGGTCGATATCGTTTCGCCGAAGTGCCAATCGGAAGCTACGGGCTGCGTGCTAATAAATCCGGCTACGGAATTGCAAACGGTGGTCCTTTTATTCTCCACGCGGCGGAGAGCAAGTCCATAGAACTGCGATTGCTCACTGAAGCAGCTATAGCGAGCGGCGAGGACAATCCGGCGGCGGTAACATTTTCCGACGAAATCCATTTCAATGTAGCAGGTGTCAGCGACCCCAGTAACCTCGGCGGCCACGGATCAGACACGGTACTCCGGACGAAGGAGACTTTAGCGAAGGAGACTGCATCGTTGAACCGGGACGCAGCGGTACAGCCGAAGAAGAATTCTGATACGGAAGACGTCGCAAACACCCACGCGCGGCTGGCAGAGGCCGCTGAGAGCGACGGACGTCCACTTGATGCGGTGCGTGAGTATCAGCGAGCAGCGGACTTACAGCCTAACGAGGCGCACCTTTTCGGGTGGGGTGCAGATTTGCTGCTACATCGCGCAATTGAGCCGGCAATCGAAGTGTTTACGAAGGGCCACAAACTTTATCCTGACTCGGTTCGAATGTTGCTTGGCCTTAGCGTTGCTACTTACGATCAGGGAGCGATGGAACAAGGGAAAAAACTGTTGCTCGAAGCTTGCGACCTGAATCCTGCCGATCCAACTCCATATTTATTTCTGGGGACGATACTACAGACCGAGAAAATCGAGCCGCCTGGATGGGCTGAGAGATTTAAGAGGTTCGCCGAACTGCATCCAGAAAATGCGCTGGCGCATTATTACTACGCGGTGGCGCTGTCCAAATACGAGACCGCACCTAAAAGCTCCACAATTATTGAGTCCGAATTGAAGCGGGCCGTAGAAATCGATCCGCAGCTAGGTAACGCGTATACACAGCTCGGAATTTTATGTGTACAGCGTGAGGATTATTCCGGCGCGATTTCTTTTTTCCAGAAAGCAATTCAGACCACGCCGCTAGCTGATGAAGCGCACTACCGTCTGGCGCAAGTTTATCGGCAAAGGGGAGAAACCGAGAAGGCCCGCAAGGAAATCGAATTGTTCAAGCAAATTTCAGAACAGAAAAAGAGCGACGCCGACCGCGAGCGTCACAAGATCCAACAGTTTGTCTACACGTTGCGCAGCGCGTCGCCGTCGCCAAGCTCTCAACCTCATTAAAAAAAGAAAAGCAGCTGGGAACCAAGAACGGCGTCGCCAGCAAAACAAAAACGACCCACCGGTGCGCTGGCAGGTCGTTTGATAATTAGCCTGAATACGTTGCGAGCGGGGCTCTAAAAAGTGAGCTTCAGCCCGAACTGAATGAGACGCGGATTGTTTACAGTCGAGTTGACCGAGCCGAAGCCGGGGGCACTGACGTCGTTGACCGGCATGCCGAATTGCGCATGGTTGAAAAGGTTGAAAAATTCCGCGCGGAAATTAAGTCCCATGTTCTCCCACGGCAAGGCGAATTGTTTGATGACGGAGAAGTCGGTGTTGACGAAATCCGGACCTACGACCGGGACGCGGGACGCGTTTCCGAGTTGACCAGAAGGCGGCGCGACAAAGCAGGCAGAGTTAATCCATTGAAGCTGGCCATGGTTAGCGGCATAAGGACTGCAGCCGGAGACCTGGTCCGGACGGTTGAAGTTGTTGAGATTGCCGCCAGCGGCGAAGGCGACTCCGGAGGAGTTTGCGCTATCGATCAGCGGAACCGGGAAGCCGGACGTGATCTTTTCGATGAGCGTCAGTTGCCAGCCCCCGAGCAGGGAGTTGGTGACG
>JAUTXJ010000419.1 GCA_030838075.1 Acidobacteriaceae bacterium | reverse complement strand
CGGCTTTTTCGAAATAGCGGAGCCGGCAGGTGTAATCGACAGGTTCCATCTGCTGCTCGGTGTAAAGGCCTTCCTGGCCGACGCGCAAGCTGGCATAGCTGATATCCGAGGCCACGATTTCCACTTTCCATGGCGGGGGAATGAGCGGTTTTGGCGAAGGCATTTCGAAAGGGAGCGGATTCCGCAGGTAGTAATAAGCGAGCGCGTCGCAGATTAAAATGGCGACGGTGTAGGGCTCCTGGCCGGCGGAGCAACCAGCGCTCCAGACCCGCAGGGTGTAATCGCGGCGCTCCTGCTTGCGGCGGAGAATTTCTTCGAGGACGGATTTCTGGAGCAAATCGAGTTGCGGCTTGTTGCGAAAGAAGCTGGTTTCGTTGACGGTGAGATTTTCGAGCAACAGCGCGAGCTCAGGACGACCTTCGCGGCTGGTTAGCAGGCGGTAGTAAGAATAAAAAGAATCGAGCTGGCAAACTTTGAGGCGGCGCTGCAGGCGGTCTTTCAGGAAGTGCGAGCGGCGTTCGTCGAAAAACATCCCGCATTCCTGATAGACGAGGGTCTGCAGGAGTTTCAATTCGGGTTCTGTGAGCTGGACCGGCGGTGCGGCGATCGTTCCCATTTTCGGCTAAGCAGCCTTTCCTAAATGCCGTTGTGCTTTGACCACCAAACTACTTCGACAGCGCGAGTGATTCCGCAGCGGCTTCAAGGCTTCTCAAGTCGCGTTTGTACATCAACTTTGTTATGTCCAACAAAATGATTAAGCGGCCCTTCAACTTACCCACTCCGGTGACGTAGCCTGATTCGCCATCTGCAAAAACCGAGCCAGGCGGCTCGATATCAGCGGGCGGAATTTTTAAAACTTCAGATGCCGCGTTCACGATCAGGCCGACCAACTTGTTGTCGATCTCCACGACCAGAATGCGATTTTTCTTATCGGCGACGGTGTACACTTGCCCGAATCTCTTGCGCAGGTCCATTACCGGGATAATTTTGCCGCGCAGGTTGATAACCCCTTCAATAATGTCTGGCGCGCTGGGCACCGCGGTAATTTCCGGAACGCGCACGATTTCACGCACCGCGGAGATACGTACTCCGTACGTTTCATTACCGATGCGAAACCCGACGACTTGCAGTTCTTTTTCCATCCCATGATCTCCGGCGCTTCAGGGACGAGCGAGTTCAGCGTATTCGAATTCTTCTGAACCCCGCGAGGATTCGCCCGAGCGTCGCGTGCCGGGCGTTTCTCCCCGGCGTCCCTTGGGATGCACGGAACGATCGAGAACAAATCGATCCATGCTGTCTAGTAAGTTGCGGGAGAGTTTCAACATCTGCTCGGCGGCCGCGGAAAGCTCCGTGGAACTGGATGCGGACTGCTGTACCAATTCGCGCATTTTATCCATGGCGCGGACAACCGCTTGGGCGCCCGAAGCTTGTTCCTCGACAGCAGAATTGATTTCCTGAGTGATCTCGGTGAGGCGGCTCGTGGCCTTGGCGATTTGAGACGAGCCGACGGACTGTTCGTTGGTGGCTGCGCCAATTTCCTGCGAGAACTTATAAACTTCAGTGACCACATTTTCGATCTTGTGCAATGCGGCCCCAAGATCGTTGCCCAGGCTAAGACCTTCTTCCACGATGCGCGTGCTGCGCTCCATGTTTTCGACGGCCTGGCGAGCCTCACGCTGAATACTTTGAATGAGGTCGGCGATTTCCTTGGTGGATTGCGTGGATTTTTCCGCGAGCTTGCGCACTTCGTCGGCTACTACCGCGAAACCTAAACCGTGTTCCCCAGCGCGCGCTGCTTCGATGGCCGCGTTTAGAGCCAACAAATTGGTCTGTTCGGCGAGGTCGTCGATGACTTCGATGATTTTGCCGATGTCATCAGCGCGATGGCCCAACACATTGATGATTTCCGCGGACGATTGAATGGCGTGATTGGTGCGGTTAAGCCCGTCGGTAGCCTTCTCCATGGTTTTAATCCCGGTAACAACTTCTTCGCGAGAGCGGTTGGCGATATCCAGCAGCACCTTTGCGGTATCGGCCACGCGCTGAATGGAGGTCACCATCTGATCAATGGACGCAGACGTTTCCGCAACGCTGGAGGCCTGCACCTGGGTGTTCTTCACCACGTTCTGCACGTTGATGCTCATTTCGTGCATGGTGCTGGTAACTTCTTCAATGGCCGAAGAAGCTTGCACGCTGACTTTCGCGGACTCGTCAGCAGCTCCAGCCACTTGATTCGAACCGGCGGAAACTTGTCCCGCGGAATCGCGGGTGGTGCGCACCAGATCCTGCAGGCCGTGGGACATGCGCGAGAAAGCGTTGCCCAGAGTGTCGCGCTTCGAACGTGGCGCGACCTCAATGGTCAAGTCTCCTTCCGCGACCGCCATTGACACGGCGGCCATTTCTTTTAGGTACGCGACCATATTGTTAAAGGTGGTAGCCAGGGCGCCGATCTCGTCGGTGCGATGAATGTCGATGTTTTGATTGAGGTCACCGGAATCGGCAATTTCTCTGGCTACGGTGATCAAATGCGTCAGCGGATCGGTAATGGATCTCGCAGTGTAGTAAGCAATCAGCAATCCCAACAGCATCGCGAAAAACGTGCCGCCTAAGGTCGCATAAGTACTCGCGTTGCTGGCCGTGTTAGCGGACTTGGAGGTTTCATCGAGCGACTTGCTGATGTCCTCATTGGTATGATCGAGGACCACGGACGATTTGGTGAGCCATGAACTGGGATCTTTCTGCAAATAGAAAATCTGGAGATCTGAGACGGTGGCGTCACCGGCATCGACCTGGTGGCGCTTGGCCAAGAGAGGTTTCGCAAAGTTGTCGGCCCAGCTTGCTTCAGTGGTTTCAACCTGAGTGAGCGCGGACTTCAGATTGTCAGACACGTCCTGAGCTTGGCCGCGCTTGATGGCATCGGCAATGTCCACGAGACCTTTGTTCACCTTTTCTTCATCGCGGGGGTCGCCGCTCAGAAGATAATTATTGAGGTTCAGGCGGTTCAGCATGATCTGGTAACGCACGGCTTCGATCGTACGAACGCTGTCGAGTGCCGTCGAGGCGTCCAGCCGCGCCGAGCGCTGACGCAAACCAGCAAAGATATTGACGACCAGCAGCAACACCAGGACGGCCAGCACCGCGCCGAATCCCACGTATAGTTTCTTGCCTATCTTCATTACCAAACCCCTCCGAATACTGTGGGTCCAATGCGCTTGTGACTAAATTTCAGCTGGATCCCGATGCTTTTTGCACTGAAGTTCATGAACCGGTAAAACTAAATTCGACGATCAGGGTGGTCTCGTCCGATGCGGGCAGAAACTTCCATTCTTTCACCGCGTCCTGGCAGGCCTGCACTAGCAACGGGTGCCCTCCGACAACTCTTGTGCTCCGTACATGGCCGTCAGGTGTGACCACGACTTCGATTTTCACTTTGCCGCCAACGCTCATGCGTTTTGCTAATTCCGGATAGACTGGAGCAACTTTGGATTTGACTTTTCGTTTGCTCTCATCGGCGCTGCCGTTCTGCGCTGATAGCGCCGCTCCGCTAAAGACAGTAAGAGCGCTGGCTGTTAACAGCAGTCTTTTCAGTTGGCCCGTTGTCATTGAATGCCCATCCCGTGTGCAGAGATAACCCCACGAAGAGAAAGGCACGTGCAGGGCCACGGTTTTAGTGTTTAGAAAGAGAGGTGCCGTGACGAATTTATTCTCTCAAGTGATAGAGAACTGTGAAGTTATCTGGAATCGCATAGTGAAGAGGTTTCTCTCGAGGACAAATAATCGTCTCATGAGGGGGCTGACCTGTGACTGGGGTCTCAGGCTGAGACGCGTGAGGCCACCGGCCGGATTTTGAGGTGGCGATTCTAGAAACACCTTGCTCCAGAATGATTGACTCACATTGAGACTCCCCGTTAGGTTGGTGGTGCTTGTGAATGCGTCAACTTGAGACGCAGGAATCCTCCTGAACCCATGCGTGGAACAAAGTCTAAAGTTGTAAGTCGACCTGCGCGGCGTCGCGCCGGCAAGCCTGACGACGTAGATTTGCCCGCGGTGCGCCACGCTGACGAGCTTATGGAACTTGCCGTCGATGCCGCGCAGTCACGTCATTTGCCTGATTTTCTGAACCGTTTCGCGCAGCGTTCCGCGCGTATGTTAAACGCTGCCTCGGGGGCGGTACTGGTGTTTCGTGGCCGCGAAACCGATTTTTACGAAACTCCGCAAGACAAACCGCTCTTCTCGCACGAAGGTCGCGGATGGTTGATTTCCGCGGCCAGTGAACCGCGGCTGGGTATCGAATTTCGCGACCTTCCAGTGGATGCCACGAGTTATACGGCCAGCGAGACCAACCGGCCTACCGTAGCGTTTGTTTCCATTGCTGCGAGCGATGGCGAACGTCTTGGAACGTTGTGCCTAATTCGCAGAAACGCGCCGTTTACAAACGATGAGAGCCGGGTACTGCAAGCGCTGGCCAGCCATGCGGCGCTATCGCTCGAAAATTTTAGACGGTTTTCACAACTGGAACGATCGAAGCGCCAATGGGTTGAGGATATTGACGCCATCAGCGATTACATCGTGGTTCATGATCGCAGCTGGAACATCGTACGCACCAACCGGTCTTTGTCATCGCATCTTGGCGTGCCACCGGTCGCGTTGGTGGGCGAAGCCATGGCTAGCTTGCGACAAATTGTGGAAGCCGGGAGCGATCTGCCGTGCCCATTTTGCCGGGACACCAAGCAAGTTCGCGAAGAATACGTCGCTGCGTCGGCCGACCGCATTTTTTTGATCTCCACCTCTCGGACCCCCGGCCTCACCGACGATGACATTCGCACCATTCACGTGCTGAAGGACATTACCGACCGGCGCGAGGCGGAGCGCCGGTACCGAGAGCTTTTCGACAGCATCCAGGAAGGACTGTTCTTCGCTACTCCGGATGGGCGGTTTATGGACGTAAACGATGCGATGGTCCGGATGCTTGGTTACGCGTCGCGAGACGAGTTGTTGCGCGCCGACGTGGGCCCTCATTTGTATCCCGCGCCTGCTGCGCGGGAGCGATTTCTTTCGAAGCTGGCTCAATATGGTGTTTTGCGAAATTACGAAGAGACCCTGCGGCGCAAAGACGGCACGCTGCTGCACACACTGCAAAATATTACCGCGGTGCGCGACGCTAGAGGGCGGGTTGTGCAGATTCGTGGCTTGATGCTGGACGTCACGGAGCAAAGAACATTTCAATCGCAGTTGCAACGGGAGCGCGATTTCAATCAGAAGATTCTGAACACCACGCAAAGCATGATCCTGGTGCTGGATACCGCCGGGCTCATCAGCTACGCGAACCGCCGCTGTTATGAAATGGGTTATCAGGAAAGCGACCTTATCGGACACCGGTTGGTGGACTGGATTGAGGCGAGTCATCGCCAGGATTTTGAAGACGCGCTGGATACCACCGCGCATGGGCAGCAAGTGGAAAACATCGAGCTTCGGGTGCGTCGCAGCGATAGTTCGATGGGACATTTTTCCATCAGCCTGAGCCCCATGCGGGACGAACAAAAAACGGTAAACAGCGTCGTGGTGGTGATGACTGACATAACCGACGCGACGTTGCTGCAGGCCAAGCTTGCGCACAGTGAAAAAATGGCCACTATCGGGCGCCTGGTCTCCGGCGTAGCTCATGAGGTGAACAACCCCCTGGCAGCGATTCTGGGATTTACGGATTTGCTGCTCGAGAATCCGGAAATGCCCGCCTCGGCTCGCGAGGATTTACAGATTATTTTGCAGGAGACCCAACGCACCAAGGACATTGTGCAGGACCTACTGAGTTTTGCGCGGCAGCGCCCGGTACAACGAGAGCTCGTCAGTGTGAACAATGTACTGCGCCAGACCATCAAGCTGCGCAGCTATGATTTCGCGAGCCATGGCGTGGAAGTGTTGGAAGAATTTGATGAAGCGCTGCCCCCGGCGCTGGGCGACGGTCAGCAATTGCAGCAGGTTTTTCTGAATATTTTGAATAACGCCTACGATGCCGTCCAGGAATCGAGCGAACGCGGCCGGATCACTATTCGAACCTGTCATCACGATAACGCCATCGAAGTGAGCATTGCCGACAACGGCATGGGCATCGTCGACCCTCAACGCATTTTCGATCCATTCTACACCACCAAACATGCGGGCAAAGGAACAGGATTGGGGTTGAGCATTTGCTACGGTATTGTCCGCGCTCACGGCGGCGAAATTCAGTGCTGGAACAATGAGGCAGGAGCTGGAAGCACATTTATGGTCCGCATTCCGTTGGCGGACACGGAATCGGCCGCTCCCGCGGTCTCCGCGAAAGAGGCCGGTCGATGAGCTTACAAGCCACAATGTGGACCGGCGGGCCAATTCTGTTAATTGAGGACGAGCCTTCGGTGATTGCATTTCTGCGCGCGGCGCTGGAGCGGAGAGGATATTCGGTGGTCAACGCTGGGTCCGGCAGTGAGGGTTTGAAACGCCTTTCCGCGGGCAGGTTCGCGGGCGTAATTTCCGACATTCGCATGCCTGGAAAAGTGAACGGCGCGGACGTGCACGCCTGGATTCAGAAAAACCGCCCGGAGCTCCGCACGCGCATCATTTTGATCAGCGGAGACACGGCCAACAGCGAAACGCAAACTCTCCTGGCTCAGAGTGGCACGCCGTGTATTGAAAAGCCTTTCCGCGTTCAGCAATTAATGTCTGTAGTGGAGAAAACCTTCGGGAAACCATGAGCGACGAACTGAAAACACGTTTATTAGTCGTGGATGATGAGCAGAGCATTCGCCGGCTGTGTATGACCATCGGTACAGCGCTGGGTTTTTCCTGCACCGAAGCGGAAAGTGCAGAAGCCGCGCTACCGCGCCTGGAAGCGGACACACCCGACCTGGTGCTTACTGATTTGAAGTTGCCGACGCAAACCGGAGTGGCGTTGCTTAAGCAGACCAAAGCGATGTTGCCCCGCACTGAAGTTGCGATCATGACCGGTCACGGATCGATTGAATCAGCCGTGGATGCCATGAAACTGGGCGCTTACGACTACATCGAGAAGCCTTTTCGTGTTGAAAAGATGCGCATGTTGCTGCAACGCATGGCGGAAAAAGTTCGTCTGGTGACCGAAAACCAGTTTCTTCGCGAGCGGGTCAACACGGAAGAAAACCTCGATGGCATCATCGGCACGTCCGCTAACATTCAAGATGTGCTGCGTATGATTTCACGACTGAAAGATACCCGCACGCCGGTGCTGGTTTCTGGCGAGAGCGGCACCGGCAAGGAACTCGTGGCGCGCGCTATTCATTTTCGCGGGGCAATGGCGCAGACCGCTTTTGTGGCCGTGGATTGCGGTTCGCTGGTGCCCACTTTGATGGAGAGTGAGCTATTCGGTTACGAAAAAGGGGCGTTCACGGGAGCGATGAAAACTAAAGCGGGACTCTTCCAGGCCGCCAATGGAGGCACAATTTTTCTGGATGAAATTGGCGAATTGCCGCTGGAGATGCAGGCTAAGCTGCTGCGGGTGCTGCAGGAGAAAGAAGTTCGTCCAGTGGGCAGCAACGAAAAGGTGAATGTCGACGTGCGGGTGATCGCGGCAACCAACCGGGATCTGGAAGCGGCCTATCGCAATGGTACGTTTCGCAAGGACTTATATTTTCGCTTGAACGTGGTCACGGTGCACATTCCGGCGCTACGCGAACGACGTTCGGACATTCCTATGCTAGTGCATCACTTCCTGGATCGCTACGCGCACGGAGCGAATATTCAAGTGACTGCCGCGGCGATGAAAAGCCTGCTTCATTACGATTGGCCGGGCAATGTTCGGGAACTGGAAAATTGCGTAGCGCGCGCGGTTACTCTGGGAGATCGCCAGACCATCGACGTAGCGGACCTTCCTCCGTCGATTCGCACGGAACAAGCGGACTCCGGGACGGCGCTGACACGAGATGCGGGTTCCGTTTCCACCACAGCATTAGCGGAAATGGAGCGGATGACGATACTCCGCGTCTTCGAGCAAGCCAACGGCGACAAAGCGCTCGCCGGGAAGATGCTGGGAATCAGTCGCGCAACCCTGTATCGCAAACTCAAACGCTACAACATTGCCGTTAAGTCCGAATCTCACGTTGACGAGCCGCAAACGGTGTCTCAGTAAGCAGCATTTGTTACAGGCGAGAAACGCGAGGCTGAGACAGATTTGTTGCAGCCTGAGACGAATGAGCCGACCTGCCATTTTTCCAAATCTTAACTGCCATTGATTGTTAGTGATTCACCGGAAGCGAAGGGTATTTTTTTTGGTGCCAGGCGTGCTTCTCTTCCCTGGGGATTCTTTCGTGTACCTGCGTCTGGAGGGCTGCGAGAGATCCCTGATGATGCAGTCGAGCACTGGTGAGGCCACGTGAGACAGTTTGACGAAACGGCGCTTATCGCGGAAGAGCAAAGCTGCACGGAACAGCTGGCACGATTTTTTCCAGGAGTTAAGAGCGTGCGTTTACCAGTGCAGGTGACAGCGCTGCGCGGTGGGTCAACGCGGCTGCGGGAAGCCAGCGTTGTGGAGTTCGCAGGCTTGGAGCACGCCATTCTGGTTTCGAGCTTGCCATTGGAGTTCGACGACAAGGTCCGATTGGAAGGAAGCCGCAAAGCTGATACCGCGGACGCCACTGTGGTTGCCGTGCAATATCATGGCGGACAAAAGGCTGTGGCGGTTAAATTTTTGCGCGGTCCGAACCATTGGATGATGCATTCATGAGCCATCTGACTTCACCTTCGGCGCCGGGGACGGCGGACACCAGCCAAAGTCATTGGTCCGAGACGGTCGCGGTTTTCCCGATCTATTTAGCTTTGGCAAAACAGTTAGGCATTGCGATTCCCTTCACGCAGCGAAAGTTGCCGGACAGTCCGGAGGTCGAACTCTCCAGCCAAGTCCAGAGCTGGTTGGATGCCATGGATCAGCGAGTGCTGGTCTACCAGCTACGTCATCTTTTGCAGATGACGACGATGAACGCCAGCGAGAACAGTTTGAAATCGCTCATCGAACGGCACCTGCGCAAACCAACGAAGACCACCTTTGACCGCGACAAAATCGACTTTCTGCTAGTGCAATACTTTGCGCTCTGCGCACCGGCCAAGATTTATCACAAGCGCATCGAGCTCACAGACGTCGCCGAGGTCATCAAGCCGATTCTCGGCGAGGTAGCACCGGCAACTCTGGCGTGGTGCGAACCTCTGGAAGTGATGATCAAGTCGCTACACAGTTTTCGAAGCCTGCGGGAAATCCTGAAAACGAATTTCATCGAGCAGGGACGCAAGGTCAAAGAAGCGGCCGGAGGCATGTTCTACGATCCGTCCGCGCTGCTGGCGTTTATCCGTTTTAATTTTATTTTGCGGCGCACGCTGATTGAGTTGATGCACGCTGACCTGATCGCCACTCGTGCAGGCATAGCCAAGCTGGAGGCGTCCGATGTTCACGTCATCGACTGCCGCAATACCGGTTTGTCCGCGGCCGAACAGCTGACCAAAATAAAGAAACTGGCAGACGAATGGAAACAACCCTTCCAAAAAGAATACACGGAGCGATCCGTCAACCAAGCTTTTGAGAAGCTGCTCGGGCTACGCGCCGATGTGGAAAATGCGCTGGAAAAGATCACCGCAAAAATGTCCGATCGCCTGGTTATTGAGGCGGCCAAGGGATTTAGCCCGGAATCCCAGAAAAGGACGGCTAGCGCGCCTCCGATCGTATCCACCGTGCTGCCGAAGAGCACCGCTGCTGACACCGCGCAAAAGTTTGAAGCTACCCAGAAAAATCAACCGCCCGAGGCCCTGGATTTCGAAGCGTGCATGGAGAAGATCTGGGAGCAATTGATCGCCACACCGCCATTGCATGGCCGCTCCATGACCACGGTTAAACTGGGCGAGACGCGCATTCTGTTGTCATCCTGGGAAGTGGCCGCATTCGTCAGTGAAACGGGCGCCGCTGCGGAAGACTTGCGGCGCGCTGTGGCTGCGCGAGCGATGGTTTCCACGGCCACCACCAATGCGAGGGAGAAGGGTCACACTTTTGCCTTGGATAAGGCGCTCGCGGTTGGTCGGGTGGAAGCATCCCGGCTCCAGGAGCGCGTGGATGTTGCCAAGCAAGCAAAAGATACCGAGGCTGCAGTCAATCTCGGGATCAGCACCAAGCGATTGTTATCCGCGCTGGATGAAGCGGAAAAATTATAGCGAGCAACATAATTTCCCCGGCCTTTGCGGGTGAATACTTCTGGGATGGATTGTCCTTTGCCGAACACCAGCGTCCTGATTCTGACTGATGAAGCCGAATTCGCAAGAGTTGTGGCCGGGTGTTGGCAGGCACAACGCAAATCCCCCGACATTACAGTTTTGGATAGCAAGCTGTGGCGCAATTACGACGCGACGGCGCACGACCTCATTGTGGTCGGGCCAATCAGCGGCCGGAAACATCACGATATTCTTCGTTCGCTCGATCGCCAGCCGGCCGTCATTCTTTGCATGTCGGCGGATGCCCGGGAGTCGGAGGAATTGCGCGTTCGCTACCCGCGAGTTCTTCACCTGCAGCAGCGGGAAGACTGGACCCACACCCTATTGTTGCTGGCGGGCGAAGCATTGCGCCGTATGGAGGCGCTGAATGCCGCGAAACAAGCGGAACGCGAGGCCGCTAAATCTCAGCACCTAGCCACGCTCGGACGCTACATGACGGATATGAAGCACAGCGTGAATAACGCATTGACCTCCATGATTGGCAATGCCGAATTGCTGTTGCTGGAACCCGGTCAGCTTTCGTCGCAATCACTGGGGCAGATCAGGACCATCCACAGCATGGCCATGCGCATGAATGAAATCATGCAGCGATTCTCATCGCTTGCGAGCGAGATGCGTGCGGCTGAGAATGCTTCTCAAGCTGAGACAGAAGCGGCCGATGCGTCGGTAGCGTCCAACCGTTAGAGCCGCCGACCTCGTCGTAACTCCTTCGATTACAGGCCCTTACTGGATACGAAACATTCCCCTGACGACGCTTAAACCTGGCCGCTGGCGTGCACCTTTGTTTGCCGGATAAG
>JAUTXJ010000413.1 GCA_030838075.1 Acidobacteriaceae bacterium | reverse complement strand
GGACCCTGTCCGCGTGGGCTAGGGGAAACACCTTAGTTCGAATTACACACGTAACGCCTACGCCGAACCCACATATTTCCCGTTCCGCGCCCCGAAACTCTGGGATTCCGTCTTAATCGGCCTTCCCAGCCCATGCCCGGCAACCTTACGCCGTGCGAAGGGATATAAGTCATTCGCCAACTCCTCTCCAGATTGGTACCGTGTGTTGGGATCTTTCGACAGGCATCGCGCCACAACTTCATTGAACGCGGTCGGAAGTGACGTATTGAGATGCGAAACAGGCAACGGCTCGTGAGACAGAATTCGGTTGCAAACGCCCTGCAGTGAATCCGCGTCGAAGGGCCGCTTCCTAGTAAGCAGTTCATACAACACGATGCCCAGCGAAAACAAATCCGATCGTCCGTCCTGCGGCTTGCCCATAATTTGTTCTGGACACCAGTATGCCGGCGTGCCCAAAAGTGGCAGGCTGCTCTGTTCGCGCGCCGCCACCCGCGCCATGCCAAAGTCCATTAATTTCACCCGTCCGTCTTCGGTGATCAAAATATTCGCGGGTTTGACGTCCCCGTGAATCACCCCTTTGCGATGTGCCGCCGCCAACGCGCCGGCCACGTCTCCAATCCACGCGCACGCGCGCATGGTAGGCACAGCGCCTTTTTCCAAAATTCGATCCAGCGATTGGCCGGTTAAGAACTCCATGACCAGATACGGCGTCGACGTGGACTCTTCAATGCCCATGTCATGCAGCGTAATGATCGACGGGTGCGACAATTGCCCCACCACCCGCGCTTCCTGCAGAAAACGGTTCTGTGCTTCTCCCTTTGCCAATTCCGGGGGTAGCAACTTGATCGCTACGAGACGCCCGATCATCGGGTCATGCGCACGCACTACGCTGCCGTTTGCGCCTGCCCCGATTATTTCTAAAATTTCGTAACGGCCGACCCGCATGGGTGCCTTCCTAAGCGATGTGGCAGCGGGCGTGATAACCGTTGAAAGGGCTTTCATCACAGTCTGGTCCGCCCCTCATTACAGCGCAGAAACGCGTCCGCTGTAAGAGTACCGGCGTACTACCATCCGCGCTTGATCGAAGGACTCTTCGCTCCTCATCGCAATCCACAAAAACGCGAAGGGTGGCCCAGGCTCGCTTTTTAGCCTGGGTCTTGGGTTTTGTATCAGCAGCGCCTGAGGCTCTATTTTCGGATGGTCTTCTGAGGAAATACTAGTTGGACTTCGCGCCCGACACGATCGGGGCGGAGGACTTGCCATCCTGCAAAGACGCAAACGCAGGCGCCGATGTAAGCCGCGCCGGAAAATCGCGCACAAACGACTTCATAGCCGGATGCCAAAATCCGTTAAACCCGAAGGTATTCATCTCGCGCATCGCTTGCGCCACCGGCCATTTTTGTACGCTCATGCGATACGTAGCCACAAACACTCCAGTGCGGTCTTCGCCCAGCAGGCAATGTACAAAGACCTTCTGCTGCGAATCGCGAAATAACGAAAGGAATTGCGCCACTTCCTCATTGGTCGGCGCCGCGAACCCCGCGATGGGAATGTGCACAAATCGCATGCCCAATTTTTCAGCTTCTTGCCGTTCCCATTCCGACTTGCCGCGATCTTCGGCGCGCAGATCGACGATCGTGGTGATCCCCAATTTTTTTAATTCTTCGAGTCCTTGCTCATTCGGCTGCGCCCCGCGGTACAGTCCATCATTGATCTTTCCTGGATTCGGTATGCCGTGAATTTTTAATTTTTCGCCGTATGCGGACGACATTACCGACGGCGTAATCGGTTGCGGCTTCTCTTGCGCGTGGGCCTGCGCAGTTACGCAAACAATTAGTAACCCCAAAGGAAGTGAGCGGGCCCGTACCATTATAAATTTGATGCCTCCCAAGGCTGGAAGGATGGAAAAACCTTCATGCCCATATTTGGTGCACCTCCGCATGTAAGCTTTTGTTTTTTAAGTGTTTGACGCTCTTCGTGGTACTGAAATGGCACCACTACTTATAGACAGTTTAGTCACAGCCACTCTTACATTTTGCGATTTTTCCTAGATTACATACTTTATTTGCTTGACACTTATTTCGCGCGGACCGATACTGCGAATCCAGATTCGGGGGACGTACGCTCTCCCAAACGAGCCTTAGCCAAGAGCGTCATGGGCCGTTTGGAGGGGGACGAAACCAAGCCGGGTTCAAAGCTAAAAAACCGACGCGAAGTCTCAGCTCCGCGCCGCACTGGGAGCGCGGTTCCTGCACGATGGCTGGTCTCATTTAATCAGCCGGCGGGCAGAGCATTTGCCTTTTACGTCGTTGCTAGCCGGTTCGGCCGCTTTCGTACCGCCAGCCGCTGGATGCATCAAATAGTGGAGCATCAAAAAATTGTAGCGCACCCAATCTAGAGCGTCCCCGGACAGGGAATCTGAGGCGTGGAGGAATAATGGCCACTGTGAAATCCGCATTAAATGGCAGATCACTCGAAACGGAATTGGAATCGGGAAAGACTCCGGCCGGACGCGGCACCGGTCTGTTTTTCGAGCGATTCTTCACTGATGGCAAGAAGTCTCCCTTCGACCTCGTCGAATGGGAAAGGCGCACCGCTCTCATCGGCAATGAAAAGGGCGTGACCATTTTCCGCCAGGAAGGTGTCGAGGTTCCCAAAAGCTGGTCGCAGACCGCCACCAACATCGTCACCAGTAAATATTTCCACGGCAAACCCGGCTCGCCGGAGCGCGAAGGTTCCGTGCGCCAACTGATCGCCCGCGTGGTCAACACCATCGTGCGTTGGGGTGAAGAGGGCGGCTACTTCGCCGATGCCCAGTCTCGCGACGCTTTCCGCGATGAGCTCACTCATCTGCTCGTGGAACAGAAAATGGCTTTCAACTCCCCGGTGTGGTTCAACGTCGGCGTGCAGGAAAAGCCCCAATGCTCGGCATGCTTCATCAACTCCGTCAAAGACACCATGGAATCCATCATGGGCCTGACGCGCACTGAAGGCATGCTCTTCAAGTGGGGCTCGGGAACCGGAACAAACTTCTCCAGCTTGCGCGGCAGCAAGGAAACCCTTTCCGGCGGTGGCATCGCCTCCGGCCCGGTAAGTTTCATGAAGGGCTTCGACGCCTTCGCAGGCGTAATCAAGAGCGGCGGCAAGACTCGTCGCGCCGCCAAGATGGTCATTCTCAACATCGACCACCCCGACATCGTCGAGTTCATCGAATGCAAGCGCAAGGAAGAGCGCAAAGCTCACGTGCTCATTGAGCAGGGCTACGATTCCGCCATCGATGGCGACGCCTACAGTTCCATCTTTTTCCAGAACGCCAATCACTCTGTTCGCGTCACTGATGATTTCATGCGAGCCGCCGCTGAAGATAAAGATTGGTGGACCAAGAACGTCATCGACGGTCAACCCGCTGAAAAACTTCGCGCGCGCGACCTGTTATTCAGGATTGCCGACTCCACCTGGCATTGCGGCGATCCCGGCATGCAGTACGACACCACTGTAAACCGCTGGCACACCTCCAAGAACACCGCGCGGATCAACGCCTCCAATCCGTGCAGCGAATACATGTTTTTGGACGATACCGCGTGCAATCTGGCCTCTCTTAACCTCATGAAGTTCGTCAATTCCGGCGGCCAGTTTGACGTTTCGGCCTTCAAACATGCCGTCGACGTCACCATCACCGCGCAGGAAATCCTGGTGGACAACGCCAGCTATCCGACTCCGCAAATCGCCGAAAATTCTCACAATTTCCGCCCTCTCGGCCTCGGCTACGCCAATCTCGGCGCGTTACTCATGTCCATGGCCCTGCCTTATGACTCCGACGAAGGGCGCGATGTTGCCGGTACCATCACCGCCCTGATGTCCGGCGAAGCTTACGCGCAGTCTTCTCGTGTTGCCGAAGCCATGGGTCCGTTCCCGGGTTACCCGGTGAATCGCGAACCTATGCTGGACGTAATTAGCATGCACAGAGACGCCATGCGCGGAATTAAACGCGAGCATGTGCAACCCGAACTTTACACGGCCGCGCAGGAATCCTGGAATATCGCGCTCTCGCACGGCGAAAAGTTTGGCTTCAAGAACGCCCAAGTCACCGTTCTTGCTCCCACAGGCACCATCGGTTTCATGATGGATTGCGACACCACCGGCATTGAGCCGGACCTCGCGCTCGTAAAATACAAAAAGCTCGTTGGCGGCGGCTTGATCAAGATCGTCAATAACACCGTTCCGGAAGCCTTGATGCGTCTCGGCTACACCCCCGAACAAATGAGCGAAATCGTTTCGCATATCGATCAAAATGGCAAAATCGAAGGCGCCCCTTATCTGAAAGCCGAACATCTTCCGGTTTTCGATTGCTCCCTGGCTCCTCCTAACGGCGGACGTTCCATCACCTGGACTGGTCACGTAAAGATGATGGCCGCCGCCCAGCCGTTCCTTTCTGGCGCTATTTCGAAAACCATCAATATGCCCGAGGAATCCACCGTTGAAGATGTGATGGACGCCTACATCGAATCCTGGAAGCTGGGACTCAAGGCCGTAGCCATCTATCGCGACAATTCCAAGCGCTCGCAGCCCTTGTCTGCTGCCGGTCAGAAGAAAGACGAAAAGAAGCCCGAGGCCGCGACCGTCGTGGAAGCCCTGCAACAGGAACTATTTGCTCGCGCGCAACGCGAAAAAATGCCCGCTGAACGCGCCTCCGTTACTCACAAATTCAGTGTTGGCGGACACGAAGGTTACATCACCGTCGGCATGTACGAAGACGGTCGTCCTGGCGAAATCTTCATCAAGATGTCCAAGGAAGGTTCCACGCTTTCCGGCGTAATGGATGGCTTGGCGTTAACCGTTTCCATCGGTTTGCAGTACGGTGTGCCGCTGAAGGTTTACGTGGACAAGCTGCTGAACACCCGCTTTGAGCCTTCCGGCATCACTGCGAATCCCAAGATTCGCTTCGTCTCCAGCGTCCTCGACTACATCGCGCGCTGGCTGGGTGGCCGCTTCATCTCCGCAGATTATCTGAAGCTGAACGGCGCCGCCATTTCTGAAGCTCCCTCCGGGAGTGTAACTACCGGTGCGGCGCCCGTCGTCGTCCAGGCTCTGGCGTCAATGCCATCCCTGCCGGCCTCCAGCGCGTCGTCAAAGCCGAGCAATGCTCATGAAGGCGCGCCCACCTGTTCCGAGTGCGGCATGCTGATGGTTCCGAACGGCGCCTGCTACAAATGCGAAAACTGTGGCAGCACTAGCGGCTGCAGCTAAACGAATTTTTGAAGTGCCTGGACTTAACCGGGCTTAACGGGGTCCCTGAAGAATGAGCATTCCCCCTGTGGGATGGGAGCAGGACGCGTTCTCCGCTCCCAAGCAACCGTCACCGGCACCGTGCTCCATTCCCGTCCCCGAACCCGACTCCGCCCAGGACCTGTCACCCGCCTACACTGTGCATGACCCCGCGCAAGCAGCCTTGCCGTCTGCCACACGCGCCTTCCTCAACATTGTGCGCCACGGCTCCGGTCCAGCCGCCATCTACGTGCTGACCTATCGCAGGCTCGATCGCCTCGGCTCAGATCCCAAGCCCGTCCTGGCCGAAGGCTCCCGCGTCCTTATAGAAATGCTGGAAAAACTCGGCGTAAACCTCGAACTGAAAGAAGTGCGCGGCGCCCTCCAGGACATTCACCGCCTGGGCTCCGCCAACATCCCCGACCTCTGGCTCACCGACGAACAAATGGCCGAGCAGGGCCTCATCGAAAGCTAAATCCCGGCGAAACCACCGCGACGTCCATTCCTTTCTAAGATACATTGTAGTTAATTTTCGTGACAGGGCAGTTACTTTTCAAAGTAATTGTGGGGACGCAAGAATACTTGATCTACACGAATGGAGAAATTGAAGGATTTGGTGATGGCGCTCTTGTATTCAATTACTATCCGCTTCTGGTAAGAGAGATTCTCACGCACCAGCATGGCCGACAATCAATTTTACTGCAGCCCGTTTCGGACGAGCACAGCTGAAGCCGTCGTAACTTTCTATTAGTGATTTGGCGAAAATCGCAGCATAAGGAGAAAAGTAAAATAAACAAGTCACGAAATCTTCATCGTGGTTTGTGAACATGGCGGCATCCTTTGGAGCCTTGTTAGCCATTAACAGCACTTCAATAGCGGCTTGAAGTGACCGCGCTCGCCCATAAACGCCCGTTTCTTCAAATGGCAAAGTTACTTTGTACCAAGGCACAGGAAATCCTTTGGGCGCAGAGACTATAATACAATTAATACCATACAAGATACCTAGGGGGTAGGTTGATGCGCACTTTTTAGTTGACACTAACCAAACAACGGATGCGATGCTAGGTGGGTGACCCTTAAGGAAAAGCGCGCAAAACAAAAGAAAGCGGCAGCGTACATTGCTGGCCTTATGCGTGAATCTCTTGCCCAATTCCCCAAGGAAGAGCAATCCCGTCGAGTGAAAGCGATACATAATATCGCCCTCACAATTGACCCCAAAAAGCACGGTAAACTTTCCAAGCGTTCACCCAACGATCGTCGCCGTCCTTCACACCGGCTTTCCTCAGCATCGCGCTAAATTTCCTTTCGTTCTTTTCGTGCATCGCTCTGATTATGTCCCGCTGCAACTGAGCGTCTTCTAGCCGCTGTTCACGGCTTATTTGCCCCTTACCGCGTCTAAGCGTGGCTTCCGAGGCGATCAGTTGATCAAGGTCGTCATCCTGCGTGTTCTCAGGTTCTTTCATTACACCCTACCTTGATTCGCATCGTAGCAGAGGAAGTGGCAATAGGACAATATACATTCAGGGGCGAACCAATAGCATAATGTTATTGCATTCCATTGACATCTAGGAAAGGTCGGCTATAATTGCTCACACTGGAGTCCTTATGGAAATTCAAGAAGCAATTGAGGAAAGAAAAAAGCAGATCAAAAAACTTGAGATCGAGATAGAGGCGTTGCTGTTGGCTGCGGAGATCCTGAAAAGTGGTGCAAAGGCTGAAACCGAGAAAGTAAAGACGCAGCCTGGTATGGCTTATGCAGTGCTTGACGAAATTGGTAAACCGATGCACGTAACTCAAATTTCAGAGCAAATCAAAAAGCGTTTCTCTATTTCAATCAAAGCTAACAACCTTGGAGTGATGCTATTTAGATACGCCAAAAGAGGGAATAAATTTTATAAGGCACAAGGAAAGCCGAATACCTACGGGCTCATTAAATGGCAGGAAATTACACAACGCCTAGACTCGTTGAAGGTAGGGACCATTCAACTGTCAACTTGATCGAACTTTCAGCGGCCCCGTGGCAGAGTTGGCTTAATGCGTAGCAAATGAGCTTATCTGTGTCAAATGCATATTCACTCGTGCGACATTCTACTGGCACTCTAAGTTAATATTGTAGTTACTTTACCTAACTGGTAAAATGGAGCATGTCGTGCCACCACGGGCTTCTCAGGTACCCGCGACGGCTAATACCTGTCCTAAGGTAACCCCCCACTTCCTCGGCTAACCGATGCATTTTCAGCAGTTTGTGAACTCTTGCGCGCTTTTTGCGCACGCGATCCTTTGTTTTCATCATATTACGGACTCTTTTGTGTGAAACACCGGCGGTGGGGGTATAAAGTCACCAACCGAGATGCAAGTCTACGCTCGGACTGCTATGACGTTACCGCCGCCGCATTGGCGGACGATAAGAAGCCAACGCTCGAGGGCGCATCCGGAATCTCGGCGCCAGAGGTGGTGGAACATTCCGCAGAAAATCTCCGCAACACGGGCAGCGACCTTCATGCGAAGTAGCCGCTGTGGCATCCGCGCGCAACCAGTGGCCTCGCGCTTCGCACAGCTGGTTGATGCACTGAACCGTGAATCCCGGCAGATATTGCATCGTTGCCTCCGTACTTGCGTATGGCTGGAGCCCGTGCATCGTGTTTCGATTACGAAAAGTTGTCTGACAGAATTAACTTAGAAACTATTTTTTGAATGCCGCGATTGTGCGCCGGAGGCGATCTGGTGTCAACAAAAATCGACCACTAGGTATAGTAGTCGCGTTCCATTTGTGGAAAAACAGTGAATTTGGGTTTAACGAGAAGATTGTAGCAGCGACTCTTCCATTTTGGAAAGCGGGGCTTACGGTTTTGGCGAGGCCGGTGGAACCGCGCTTGGATTCGTGCTTTGATCCGCAGGCGCTTGCGGCCGGGCTGCTGCCTTACCACGCTTTTTCTTTTGCGCCTCTTCGAGCGCCGCCAGGCGCGTCTTCATGCGGTCTATTTCCTGCTGCTTATCGTTGATTTGTTGCTGCAGCTCGGCAAGCTTGGCTTTACCGGCGGTATCGTGTACGTAATCGGGATTGGAGTAGAAGGTATCCTGTTGCAATGCCAGGTCGCGCCGTGCAAAATCGGCATCTTTTTCCGCATCCGCTATGGTGTCCTTTAGCCTGGCAATCTCTGGATCGTCAGACGCAGCCGCTTCCGTCGCGGGATCCGGCGGCGTGGAAGGCGTGGCGGCCGCCTCGGCGACTGCGGCAGGACTGGGCGGCTGAGTTTCCAACTCTGCCGGAGCCCCCACGTTCAATCCTTGCGCGCCGAGTTTTATGTTTTCCTTATCAAGATCATCGTCGGTGATGACCTTGGAAGGTTTGCTGGAATTTTTCGCCGCCTGGCGCGATTTCCGCGCGGCCTCGGCGATGGATTGGCTTTGCGCGTCGGACGATTGCTGGACTTGCGATTGCCAGTTAGGCAAAGCCGCTGGGCACACACTCATGGCCGCAAACAGAGCGGCCGGCAGCACCATGACTAACTTGGGGAGGAACGGAGCGAACCTTCGGCCTGACATTTCGTCACCTCGTGCCAATACAAATACCCGAAGCTCCAAGATAACTCTAACTCCGGCCTCCCGCTACTATGCCTCGGTCCGCACCGTGCGCATAGGTAACGCCGGGCAAGCCCGGCGCCGCTGGGCCCGGAGCCCTAAAGCATTGGCTCGGGGTTTCGTGGGCGGCTTTGAGAAGAACGCTGTATCAACTGAAACTGCACGCTTTTCGGAGGGGAAAATGCCAGATACTTAACCCAGGTACCTAAGAAGTTCCAACAACGCGGAGACATTGGTTGAAACGGTCAATAGGATTTCTAACGTTGCTGATATTCGCATGCATCGCAAGCCCGCTGTATTCTCAAGAACCACCGCAAGCTCCGGCGGATGATAGCAAGCCGCAAGCTGGACAGCAGCAATCCTCGAAGACCAGCATCCTGCCAATCGAACATCATTTTTGGGACAAGGAAAACGACCTGCTATTCGCTGGAGTCGCCGCCGCCCGCACTTTGGACTATTTCTCCACCCTGAACATGCGGCGCCGCGGCCGCCAGGAAATATTTCTGACCAACGATGCCGTCGATAATCACGCCGGCTTCGCGTTCATCGAGGCAGGCGCCACCGGTGTTTCTATCGGCGCGTCCTATCTTTTTCATCGTTACGGACACCACAAACTGGAGCGCTGGACTTCCATCGTTCACATCGGACTGGCGACTACCGGCGCGGCACGCAACTATTCTTTGAAAACCGCTCACCGAGAAATTGTGGTCACACAGCCGTAGACTAAAACTTCGGAGTCTTCGCGGCACTAACAGTATGGGCAGTAACAGTACGGGCGACACTTTGTCATTTGCGCCCGTCTAATGTATTCGCGCTGTTGCACAACTGCTTAGCGTGCGCCATACTCGCCGCGCATTTCAGGGGACTTCTTGCTCGGGCTTCAGGTTAAAATCCCGCCAGGTCGCATGAGATGGTGTGTGTTTCATCACCGTTTTATCTGTATTCTGGCATTATTTTTTTGTTTTGCGGCTTCTCACTTACGCGCGCAAGACGTGAACCGCGTTGATTTCTCCGTGCCCGCTGCTCAATCTTTGCAATCAAATCCGAATGTTCCGTCGAGCAACCAACAGCCTCCCTCGCCCACACAGGCCGAAACCGATCAATACCGCCTTTCCAGGGAGCGCTACCAGAAAGCTGTTTCGTATTCCCGCGCCGGCTACACTTTATATTTCATTTCTTATTTTGTGAGCGTAGCCGTACTCCTCTTGATTCTGCGATTGGGTGTGGCCGCAAAGTTTCGCGACATCGCGGAAACCGTCAGTGAAAAGAAATGGATTCAGTGCCTGGTTTTTGTCCCGTTACTAATATTGCTTACCGATTTGTTTGAATTGCCCGTGCGAATTTATTGGCACGCGCTGAGCCTGCGCTACCAACAATCTATTCAGCATTGGGGCTCCTGGCTCGTGGATTGGGCTAAAGAAGAAGCGCTGAGCGTTGGTCTGGCGGTGTTACTCGTTTTTATTTTGAGCCTCGCCATGCGAAAAAGTCCCAGGCGCTGGTGGTTTTATTTTTGGCTCGCGGCACTTCCAATTTTGCTGTTCTTCTTTTTCATTAGTCCATGGTTCATCGATCCGCTGTTCAATCACTTTGAGCCGCTCGAGAAGGAGCACCCGCAACTGGTGAGCTCTATCGAAACGCTCACGCAGCGAGCTGGCGTGCCGATTCCGCGGGATCGAATGTTTCTGATGAAAGCCAGCGAGAAAACCAACCAGATAAACGCCTACGTCACCGGCATCGGCGCATCCAAGCGCGTGGTTATCTGGGATAACACCATAAACAAAACTTCCAGCGATGAGGCGCTCTTTATCCTCGGCCATGAATTGGGACATTACGTGCTTGGTCACATCGTTACGGGATTCCTGTTTTTCGCCGTGTCATTCCTTCTCGCGCTGTATCTCATGTTTCGCGCGCTGCATTGGTCCCTGCAACGCTGGGGCACTGATTGGAAAATTCAGGGACCGGAAGACTGGGCCGCTATCGCTGTGCTTTTACTGTGGCTGGAGATGCTTTCATTTATTTCTTCACCCATCGTGAACGGCTTCAGCCGCATGCAGGAACATGCCGCCGACGTTTACGGCCTGGAGGTAATTCACGGACTGGTGCCAAACTCTGAGGAAGTAGCCGCGCACGGTTTTCAAGTCCTGGGCGAACTAGATCTCTCCGACCCAAATCCCCCGGCGTTCATCACTTTCTGGCTTTACAGCCATCCTCCGCTGGCCGAGCGGCTGGTATTCGCGCACACTTATGACCCCTGGTCTAAAGGCGAACCTCCGAAGTATGTGAAATAATATTGCCTGGGACTAAATTTTTAGAGCGATCATGACCGAATCGGGCAAGCAGTTGAGTATTCCGGCCAAGAACTTTTTTTGATGGCGCCAATGTGAGTGTTTACGTAACTTGACGCGTCTAATCTGTAAGATTCACGAAATGATTCGGTGATCATGTATGGAGCAAGAAAGGCCCGAAGAAACGCCACCCACTCAGGAATTCCGCGGCGCTCCTAATAGCCCTTCCAATGGCGTAAATAAAATATTTTCAAATCCAGAAGGCCTGCGTGCAGGCTGGCGGTTGCTGTTGTACATGGCGATCATGGCAGGATTTTTCCTGGGTTTGAAAATGATGTTGACGCAGTTCTATCGACCCACCGCCGGTAAGTTTTCATATGAGAGCCTCCTATTCTCGGAAATGATCGGTTTTATTTCGGTATTTGGAGCCGCTGTCGCGATGTCCTTTCTCGAACATCGCCCGGTGGGAGTTTACGGCTTACCAGTGCAGCAGGCCTTTGGAAAACTTTTCTGGCAGGGATTTCTGTTTGGATTTGCGGAAATCAGCGCCGTTATCGGGCTGGTTTATGCCTTTGGGGGATATTCATTTGGCCCATTGGCATTGCACGGTGCGCAAATAATTCATTGGGGCGTTTTGTGGCTGTTGTGTCTGACTTTCGTCGGATTATTCGAGGAGTTTTTGTTTCGCGGCTACACTTTATTTGCTTTAAGTTCCGGGGTAGGTTTCAGGCTCGCTGCCAGTTTGCTTTCGCTACTGTTTGCGGCGGTGCATTTGGAGAATAGTGGCGAAGGCCGCGTGGGTGTGGCAGGTGTCTTTGTTGTCGGAATGCTCTGGTGTTTTACGGTACGGAGGACAGGCAGTCTGTGGTTCGCGGTCGGAATGCACGCAGCTTTCGATTTCGGCGAGACTTTTTTGTATTCCGTTCCGGACAGCGGCATGGTTTTGCCAGGTCATCTTTCCGACGCCACTCTTCACGGTCCGGCGTGGCTTACGGGAGGCACCGTCGGTCCCGAAGCAAGCGTCTTTGATTTCGTGCTGCTATTCATTTTCTTTTACGTGATTCACCGGCTATATCCGCCGCACAAAAGTCCCCAACAGGCCGGCGCCAGTATTTACCGCACCAATTCCGAGGCAAATACTAATTTCACTCCGTGACTTTTGGCCTCAGGGAGTGTTTCCTTCAGCGCTTCCAGCGTAGATGGATGGGCATGTCCGATGGCAATGGCATCTTTTTTCCTGGAGGCCCCAGCGATCGCGATCTCAATCTGCTTGCGGATAGCCGAAACATTTTCTACATCGTCCAGGAAAGGCACATTACGGAATGCTGCGCGCACTCCAAATCGTTGCGCGGTATCGTAGGCGACTGTCGCCGCGCTGGTGCGGCTATCTACATAAAAAAGTTTGTGCTCCTTTAGCATTGGCATCAATTCGGCCATCAATGTTTTATCCGCCGTGGATGCCGACCCTTGATGATTGTTAACGCCAATCACTCCGGGAACTTCATTAAGAAATTGTGACACCAACCCGGAAATATCGGCGTGGGACATCCCTCCATGAAGCTCTTGCGCCTCCTGGTGCTCTTTTCCGAGGGATTGCATCGGGAGATGCAACATTACCTGGTCACCACGTTGCTGCGCTTGCTGCGCAATTTCCGCGGAATGAGTTTGATTCGGCAAAACTGAAATGGTCAGAGGATACGGCATGGCAAAGACAGCCTCCGCCGCAGCGCTATCGTTGCCCAAATCATCCAGAATAATCGCCAGCCGCGGGCCTTGGCCGTTACTCGTTTCAGGTGCGGGATGTGAATTACTGGATACATCTGTGCTTCCCGCAAAGTGGATATGAACGATGTGGGTGATCACCCCAGCGTGGCGATAACTAATATAAGTCACGTCGCCGTTGTCCGTTTGTTCTGGCGTTAAACCATGCGCTGTGCCAATACCATTGAGTTCATCAATGAGACGCGAAACCGCCGGCGGATAATCTTTCCCGTGGCGCTTGATAAAAATATGTATCTCCACGAGGTCGGATGAATTTGCGACCTTGTCAAACGCGCCCACCTCACCGTGCACCTCTGAGCCCCGCGGCGCCGCTGAATTTGCCGCGAACACGAATTCCCGGGTGATGCGGTGGATGTCTTCCTCGGTCAGCCGCTTTTGCCGGCCGCGATTGCAACCGGTTGCGCAAGCAACCAAGATACAAAGAAAAGCAACGATTTTACGGATTCGAAAACGAGTTGGAAAATTACAATTAGCGCAAGAACTTGGTAACACCGAAGATTAGGCGGCTTTCTTTACCGGCGCCTTTACCAGCTCAAGCGCCTTGCGGTAGATGGGATCTTCCGGCGAAAGTGGGCGCGGTCCTTGCTGAAGCTCTTTGTTGGGCGTGGTATCCGGCGCGGCGTCCTCAACTTCGGAATCATCCTCCACGTTGGCGTGAACTACTTCCGTGGGCGTGACTCCCTCTTCAAGAATCGCTTTCCCACTCGGATTGTAATAATTCGCAGTCGTCAGGATTAACGCTGAGCCATCATCAAGCGTGATTAATTTTTGTTCGGAGGCCAGGCCGAAGGTCCGTTCACCCACGACATCTCCCCGGTGATTCGCTGCAATCGCAGAGGCCAGCACCTCGGCAGCGCCGGACGTTGTGGCGTCAATCAAGACGGAAACGCGGCCTTTCCAAACTACCTGTTTTGGTTCAGCGGAAAATGTTTGTGAGGAGACGGTCTGTCCACGCAAAGTGGCCAGCGTACCGGAGGGCACAAAAAGTCGCGCCACGGAAATTGCCTCTGAAACCGGACCACGGCCACACTCGCGTAAATCCAGAATGACATTGTGGATGCCCTGTTTCTCAGCCTCCAGCAAACGTCCGCGAACTTCTTCAGCTCGTCCCGGATCAAGCGACGTGAGTCGCAACGCCAGAATGTCTGGATCGGCTTTCTGACTCGTGATTTTCGCCGTCGTCAGCTTCTCGCGAACCACGTCCACTTCGTCCGGGGTCGCCTTGCCCCGCCGGATGACGGCAACTTTCACTCCACTGCCAGCCGGTCCAGTAAGCAGATTCATGGCCTGACCTACAGACATATCGCGTGTCGTAAAGCCGCCAATCGATTCAAAAATGTCGCCGCTGTGAATTCCGGCTTTCACGCCCGCACTATCGGGCAGCACCGAAATGACGATGATGTAGCCAAACCGCTTGCTCAAAGTGATGCCGCTGTCACCGGTGCTGGTGCTTTGAATTTTCTTTTTGTACTCGTCGTATTCGCGGGGAGTCAGATAACTGGATTGGGTGTCGAGTGATTCGAGCAGTCCGTGCAGCGACCCGGCGGTAACTGTGTGCATGTTGGGTTCGTCGACATAATCCTGCTGGATCTTCTGCAGTACCTCGCCGAATACCGTGAGCGACTTGTATGCTTTATCGTCTGGAGTGCGCCCCAAGACATGGCCAATGCCCGCATAGCAGAATATCGCTATAGATACGCAAATCAGCCCAACACGTGCCGCTCGACTCATTGATCCACCTGTCTGGAAACTATCAAAAGTATAACACCGCTTTATATGGGACGCGCCGGAGAGCAGAAAGGAAGCCTTCGCCGAAGAGGGCGGGCAAGCGTGAACGGGCTCGAGAAACGCTCGAACAGACACGAGGAGCGTAGCTTTTGATGCCGATTAACCACACCGTGTCATTTATTCACGGTGATTTTTTCGCTAACTCATTCAAAACAAGCCACAACGTTGTCATATATTGGCCTGCAACCTGCTACTCTATTGATGCCTGATGTTCCAAACCACCATTGCGAACCGCACCAGCACGGAGGGGGTTGGTCTCCACACTGGTGTGTACGGGCACCTGACTTTGTCTCCCGCACCCGCGGAGACCGGCATCGTTTTTCGCCGCATAGATCTCGACAACTTTCCCATCGAAGCACAGGGCCACAATGTTGCACGCGTGAGTTACGCCACCAGTTTGATGAAACAAGGCGTGTTGCTCTCTACCACCGAGCATCTGCTCGCGGCCATCTATTCTTGCGGCATCGACAACATCTTTATCGATATCGACTCCATTGAGATCCCCATTTTGGACGGCTCCGCCGAACCCTTCATGCAGATGCTGGAGCGCAGTGGTTTAAGACGATTGCGGCGCCGGCGGCGGTTTTTGAAGGTTTTGAAGCCACTGGAAGTCGTTGAAGGCGACAGACGTATAGGGATTTATCCAGCCGACGATTTTCACGTGTGTTGTTACGTGGATTTTCCGCATCCGCTGGTTGGGCGGCAGCAATTTGAGATCACCGTCAACGCCGAGAGTTTTCGGCGAATGCTAGCTCGAGCGCGGACGTTTTGTTTTGAGCGGGATATTCACCCACTGCGAGCCATGGGCCTGATTCGCGGAGGCTCGCTCGAGAATGCCATCGTGCTAACCGAGTGCGGAGTTATGAATGGCCCGCTGCGCTTCCCGGATGAGTTTAGCCGGCACAAAGCTTTGGACTTGATCGGTGATTTGGCGCTGGTGGGATTGCCGCTGCTTGCGCGGGTGGAGGCCCATAAAGCGGGCCATGCGCTGCACACCCAGCTTGTAGGGCGCCTCCTTGCTGATCCTTCGCTCTGGACCATCACTACCGCCGAGGCCTCGGTGGGCGAAATGGAGTTAACCGGGCCGCTCACTGGGCCGTCCGTTTCCGCTGCCGATTAGTAAACTGATTAGTGTTTCGCTGCCAGAGCTGTTTGCTGCGTTGCGAAATTCTGCTCGCTCCCACAAACTGAACCTGGACTCCCATGAAAAACAATGATCTTGCCGTAGTCATTCTCGCCGCGGGCAAAGGCACGCGTCTGAAATCGAGCCTCGCCAAGGTGTTGCACCGCGCCGGTGGGCGAACGCTGGTGGAGCAGGTAATTCGTGCCTGTGCGCCATTGGGCGCCAAACGGACCATCGTGGTTGTCGGGCACCAAAGCGAAGTAGTTATGGCGACCGTCGAGCCACTTGGCGCAACGACCGTACTGCAACAACCGCAACACGGCACCGGCCATGCCATGCAGGTGGTGCGCCGCGCATTGGGAAACTCTAAATTTGCCATCGTGCTTCCTGGCGATGCGCCCTTAGTTCGCCCCGAAACGCTGAAAGCTTTGTTGGCAACCCATCGATCGGCCAATGCCGCGGCGACCGTTTTAACCGCGGTGGTCGCGGATCCTCGAGGCTATGGAAGAATTCTCCGGAAATCGGACACCGCAATCTCCGCCATCGTCGAGGAATCTCAGCTGAGCGGCGATCAAGCGGAGATTAACGAAATTAATTCTGCGATTTATTGCTTCACGCTGGAAAAACTGTGGCCCGCGCTTGCGCAGGTAAAGCCCAACAACAAGCACCGCGAATTATATTTGACGGATGCTGTCGCGGTTTTGGCCTCTAAGGGCGAAGTGGTCCTCGCGCAGGTGGCTGCGGATCCGTGCGAAGTTCTAGGATGTAATACCCGCGCCGATCTCGCCGAAGTGGATCGCATATTTCGAGACTGGAAGCGCCTGGCGCTGATGGACTCAGGAGTGACGATTCAACTGCCAGAAACGGTTTTGATCGATCCAGACGTGATGGCCGGCGAAGATACCGTGATTGAGCCCGGCGTTCAGTTGCTGGGCAAAACTAAAATCGGCGCGCGTTGCACCATCCGCGCGGGTAGCGTTTTAAGCGGCGCGATTCTTGCTGACGATGTCGTCGTGGAGGCGCACAGCTTGATCGCGGATAGCCGGCTGGATGACGGCGTGATCGTTGGGCCCTTCGCACGGTTGCGCGGCGGCAATCATCTGAAAGCTAGAGTACGCGTGGGAAATTTCGTGGAGCTGAAAAAAAGCGTTCTTGGTGAAGGCACCAAAGCAATGCATCTCACGTATCTTGGCGATGCGAAGATCGGCTCCAAAACCAACATTGGCGCTGGAACCATAACCTGCAATTACGATGGTTTCCACAAGCATCCCACTACCATCGGCAATAAAGTTTTTATCGGCAGCGATTCCGCGCTGGTGGCTCCGGTACGCGTGGGAAATGGCGCATTTATTGCCGCGGGCTCTACTATTACCGAAAATGTTCCGGCGGACGGTTTGGGAATCGCGCGCGGGCGGCAGACGAACAAGATTGGCTGGGCATCGAAAAAACGGCGCGAACTGGCGTCCTCTCCCAGCGATAAAAAAATCACCCCGAAAAAATCGCGCCGTAATTCCAAAAAGCAAAAACGCTAAAGAGTTCTGCGGGCTCGTGGCTGCTCTGTACGCGCTGTGTTAAAATAATACTTCTGCAACGTCACGGGAGCTGCCAGCGCATGAAATTTGGAGTCGTCGTCTTTCCTGGATCCAATTGCGACCACGACGCTTTCTACGCCATAAGCAATGTTCTCCATCAGCCGGTTGAGTTCATCTGGCACCAATCTGAAGATTTAGCGAATTGTGATGCGGTCATTTTGCCGGGCGGTTTTGCGCACGGCGATTATCTTCGCACCGGCGCGCTCGCGCGGTTTTCTCCGGTGATGAAATCGGTGAAGAATTTTGCCAAGAGCGGTGGTTTAGTACTTGGGATTTGTAACGGCTTTCAAATTCTTCTGGAAGCTGGTCTTCTTCCTGGCGCCGTGATGCGAAATATCGGGCTGCGATATATTTGCCGCCACGTTCACATTCGAGTGGAGAATACCGCCACGCCATTTACCCAGGCTGCCACGCCGGGGCAGATTCTTAAAATCCCCATCGCCCATAATGATGGGAATTACACTGCTGCTCCGCAGGCTCTCGTGGAATTACAAAAAAATCAGCAAATCGTCTTTCGCTATACCAGCGCTGATGGCAAGGATGACGTCGCCGGTAATCCCAACGGCTCCATGGAAAATATTGCCGGCATTTGCAATCGCGAGCGCAATGTTACCGGGTTGATGCCCCATCCCGAGCGTGCGGTAGAGTTCGTCCTGGATTCCGCGGATGGGCTAGTGATTTTTCGTTCGATGCTCGAATCTTTGGTGAGTTCGACGAAAGCAAGCGCGTAAGATTCAGTTTGAATTGTTTTTGCGATTCGGGATTTATTTGAATTCTCCTCGTGATTTCTAGGTGAAAAATTGGCGACGGCAAGCGCGGAAATTAAAGTTACGGCGGAAATCGCCGCGGAGCATGGCTTATCGGCGCCAGAATACGCGCACGTGCAGCAAATCCTGGGACGCGATCCCAACATCACCGAGCTGGGCATTTTCAGCGTGATGTGGAGCGAGCACTGCTCCTACAAATCCAGCAAGGTCCATCTGAAACGCTTGCCGGTCCGCGGGAAACTTGTCGTTCAGGGGCCCGGTGAAAATGCCGGCGTGGTGGATATCGGCGACGGGTTAGTTGCGGCGTTTAAAATCGAATCGCACAATCATCCTAGTTTTGTGGAGCCGTTTCAGGGAGCTACAACTGGCGTCGGCGGAATTTTGCGCGACATTTTTACCATGGGCGCCCGTCCCATTGCGGTGCTGGACTCTTTGCGCTTCGGGCCCATTACCGCTGACAAGTCAGCTCCCGGCATCTCGCCTGAAATTATAGCTAAAAATCGCCGCATCCTGGATGGTGTGATTCGAGGAGTCGCCAATTATGGAAATTCTTTTGGCGTGCCAACCATCGGCGGAGAAGTTTGTTTCGAAGCGTGCTACTCGCAAAATCCCTTGGTGAACGCGCTCGCGCTGGGGATCGCCAAAAAAGAGGATTTGTTTTTTGCCAAGGCGCGCGGTATCGGGAACCCGGTGATTTACGTTGGCGCAAAAACCGGTCGCGATGGAATTCATGGCGCATCGCTCTTGGCTTCCGCGGAGTTCACCGAGGAATCGCAACAGAAGCGGCCCAACGTGCAGGTGGGCGATCCGTTTGTAGAGAAATTGCTGCTCGAAGCTTGCCTGGAAGCTATGACCACTGGCGCCGTCGTCGCGATACAGGATATGGGCGCGGCGGGCTTGACGTGCTCCACCACGGAAATGGCTTCGCGAGGCGGCACCGGCATCGAGATTGATCTTGCCCGGGTGCCGCAACGCGAAACCGGGATGACCCCTTACGAAATCATGCTGAGCGAATCGCAGGAGCGCATGTTGCTGGTGGCTGAGAAGGGCCGCGAACCTGAAGTTTTACAAGTTTTCAAAAAGTGGGGGCTCGACGCAGTGGTGGTGGGGGAAGTTGCCGACGGCGGACTCTTGCGCGTCAAAGACCACGGTGTAGTCGTTGCGGAAATTCCGGCGCATCCGCTGGCTGAAGAAGGTCCGGTGTATCAGCGGCCCATAGCCAATCCTCCGGCGAAAAAAGAATCGGCGGCGGACTGGTTCGTGTTTGGCCCGGAAAAGAAAAATCTTACAGAGAATTTCAAGCGTCTGCTCGCATCGCCGGCAATTTCTTCCAAGCGGTGGATTACCGAGCAATACGACACAATGGTGCGCACCAATACGCTGGCGGTTCCGGGCGCGGCCGATGCCGCGGTGGTTCGTATCAAAGGAACGAAGCGCGCATTGGCGCTGGCGACTGACGGGAATGGGCGCTGGTGCCAGTTAAGTCCGCGGCTGGGCGCCATGCATGCGGTGGCGGAGGCGGCGCGCAACGTGGCGTGTTCTGGCGCGAAACCTATCGCTGCTACAAATTGCTTGAATTTTGGCAGCCCCGAAAAACCGGAAGTGATGTGGCAATTCAGCGAAGCGATTGATGGTCTGGCGGCTGCTTGCAACGAACTTGAAACTCCCATCACCGGCGGAAACGTGAGTTTTTACAATGAAACCCTGGGCAGTTCAATTTATCCCACCCCGGTGATCGGGATTTTAGGGGTGATTGAAGACGCGACGAATGTGTTGAAGATGGCATTTCGCGAAGATGGACACGTTGTGGTTTTGCTTGATGGCCTAAGCGTACCCAGCGATTCGTCAGCCGCTAATAGTTCAAACGGTTCCGATTCCCATCGAGCGCGTCAATTTTCTTCGTCTGAATATTCCAAGACTATTGGCGGTATCGTCGCGGGCCAGCCACCAGCCATTGATCTTGCCGCCGAAAAGCGTTTACAACAATGCATGGTGGCGCTCGCCGAGTCGCGCTCAATTCAATCTGCTCATGACATTAGCGACGGCGGCCTGGCCGTCACTCTGGCCGAATCCTGTTTCGCCTCGGCGCCTGCGCGAAAACCCGGCGACACTCTCGGCGCATTGCTAAAAATAGAAGTAAACACCCCCGCGGAATCCGCGGTTTTCGGGGAGTGCGGGGCACGCGCCGTAATTTCCGTTTCACAAGCCTCGCTGAATGCTGTGCTAGAAATCGCGAAAAAACACGGTGTTAGTGCCGGGCAAATCGGCGGAGTTACCGCTAACGGCATTTTCCGCATCGAACTCAATGGAAGTGCCATAATCGAAGAGCCCGTTGAAACACTTCGCGATATCTGGGTCCATTCGCTGGAGCGCGCACTTAATGAATCCTAAGCTCGCCTACGCCGACGATCATTTCCACGACGAATGCGGCGTATTCGGCGTCTTCGGCCATTCTGAAGCCGCCAACCTGACGTATCTCGGTTTGTATGCCTTGCAGCATCGCGGCCAGGAATCCGCCGGGATAGTTTCCAGCGACGGCAATGAATTGCATCTTCACCGGGCGATGGGCGAGGTCGAAGAAATTTTTCAACCCGCGGTGCTGGCAAAACTTCCAGGGACTACCGCCATCGGTCACGCCCGGTATTCGACGGCCGGCGACAAAGCATTGCTCAACGCGCAGCCCATCATGATCGACTGCAACAAGGGCAAAGTCGCGCTGGGCCACAACGGCAACCTGACCAACGCCGCGGAATGGCGCCGCAGACTGGAACATCGCGGCTCGATTTTTCAGACTAACAGCGACACGGAAGTGATCGTTCACCTGATCGCCAGGTCGCCGGCGCGTAATTTGTCCGGTGCCATTGGAGATGCGCTCAACCAGGTTGAAGGCGCGTACTCGCTGCTGTTGCTGACGACTGACGAGTTGTATGCGGTGCGCGACCCACGTGGGTTTCGGCCTTTAGTACTTGGCAGACTGCCCGCAACGGAAACTGCCGGGGAAGCCTGGATGGTGGCTTCCGAAACTTGCGCGTTTGATCTTCTCAACGCGCAATACATTC
>JAUTXJ010000409.1 GCA_030838075.1 Acidobacteriaceae bacterium | reverse complement strand
CTCGTAGCGGTCAGTTTGCTCCCTGCGTTGCTCGGCCTTGCGGGAGTTTTATACTTTTTCGGCGCGCTGGTGGTGAGCACCGCGCTCGTTCAGGTAGCCCTCTGGGCCGCCAGCACCAAGACCAACGTGCGCGCCAAGTGGCTCATGCACGCAACCGTGCTGCATATCCCACTGCTGCTCGCTTTGATGGCTTACGACAAAATCCCGCGCTGAAGCAAGCCCCCGCTGTTTTTTTCCTCTGCAATAACTATCGTTTGAAAACGCTTGTGGGGTATCCGGGAACGGATGAGTATTACTTTTTAAGTTCGACAATAATAAGGTCAATGTCATCAAGCGCTTCGTCGGAGTGGGTTACTGGAGCCCGTAAGGAAGTCTGACCGGCTTTGAGTTCGGTTACCGTCGAGGTTCCGTCAGGCAATGTAGTGCGGATTTTGCCTCCCTTAACAACATACAACACCGTTTCAGGGTGGGAATGAACAGGAGTTTTGTCTCCCTTGGATGGAGTGAAATGCAAGACGCGAACCTTGTCATCCTCGGCCAACACTTTGATGTGTTTGACGCCGTATTTCATGACGTCCTGTGCGAACAAGGAAGTAAATAATGTGAGGGTCAGAGCAATCGTCGCCAGCGTTTTCATTCGACATCTCCCGTCTCGAATTAATTAGCTTAATTCGGCGGTAGTCTCTCACAAAGAGACGCGAACGAAAATTGGAAGATTAATCCGACCGCAGGGCCTGCATGACGTCGATGCGCGCAGCGCGTGCGGCCGGGAGCGCCGAAGCGACGACCGCGGCGGCCAATAACACAAACGCCGACGCTACTACTGGCAACGTGCTCGGCATCTGCATGCCGTCGAAATATCTGTTTGCCAATCGTGCTATCCCATACCCAAGAACCGTGCCGGTAATCACGCCGACCGCGGCCATAACGGCGCCTTGGGCGATGACGCCCGCCAGCAAACGGCTCGGCTGCGACCCAATCGCCAGCCTTATGCCAAACTCTCGCGTCCGCGCACTGACCGAGAACGCCAACACGCCAGCTACGCCAACCACAGCAATTGCTAACGCCACAATCGCAAAGCCACCAAACACAATCGAGTTCAGCCGGTCCGCCGAGAGCACCTCCGAGCGGGCGTCCGACAGCGTCATGGGGTGTTCGACCGGCTGGTCCGTCGACATGTCATGGATCATGCGTGTAATCGGCGCGATCAGGCCATATGGATTTGCGCTGGTACGCACAAACAGGTGGCCGCCAAACATCAATTGCTCGAATGGATGATAAATACTCATTTGCGGGCCGGGTATGACGTGCTCGTCATCGAAATCGGCGTAGACGCCCACAATGCGGATCGGCTCGGGGGTGAATCCCGGGATGAACTTTATCACTGGGTCTGTCCAGGTAATATGGCGATTAACCGGATCTTGATTGGGAAACATCCGCTGCGCAACACTCTGGGTGATGATCGCGACGCGCTCTCCGCCGAGGCGATCGGACTCGTTGAAATCACGTCCCTCAACAATAGGGATGCCCAGGGATGCGAAATATCCCGGTGAGACGGACCGAAATTGGGCCCGTTGGTCCTCTTCACCGGGATTTTTGACATGGCCCTCGGCTGTAAATTGCAGGCCGGGACCGAAGGCGCCTCCGTCACGCCAGGGAACGCCCACGCTGACCGCGACTTTATCCACGCCGGGAAGCTCGGAAACGCGGCGCATTGTTTCGCGATAGAAGCCGGCAATCTGCTCGGGCGTCTTACCGTATGACATCAACGGGACGTCCATCGTCAGAACGTGGTCGGTGTCGAGCCCGGTTTGCGCGTATTGCAGATGCAGCAGCGTCTTTACCAGCATGCTGGCGCCTGCCAGCAGCAAAAACGACGCAGCGATCTGTGTAACCGCAAATAATCGTAGCCGCCGGCTGGTGCTGCCGGTGATGCGCACGCTACTGCTCGGAAGACCAATACCATTAGAGCTGTCGGCAGAGGGCAGGCGCGGCACAAACGCCAACACCACCGCGGCGATTAGCGCCAAGCCGGCTCCGACCCACAACATGCTGGAATCCATTTCCAGATCGAGTGCCCGCACCGAGAATCGCGAAGCATAGCTGCCTAGTATCGAAACCATCGGCCTCGCGCTCATTACGCCGAGCAACGCGCCGGCGCCACAGAGCAATACGCTTTCCGCAAGAAGTGTGCGGCGAAGTGCCGAATTTGTAGCGCCCAGCGCGGCCCGAATGGCGAGCTCCCCTTCGCGGCGAACCGTGCGCGCAAGAATCAAATTTGCCACGTTGGAACAAGCAATGATGAACACCAGCGCGGCCGCCGCGAGAAGCACCAGCAAAATAGTTTTGGCACCCGAGGTAATCTGGTCGCGCAACAGCCTGGTTTCGATGCCGAATTTCGCACTCGCTGGATACGCGTCGGCATGGTCTTTCATTATGGTCTGGTGAACACTGACTAACTCCGCGCGGGCTTGTTCCAATGTTGCGCCGGGGGCCAGGCGTCCGAAAAGTTCGGTCATGCGATGGACTCGCCCGGTGACCATGGTGGCGGAGAGGTGATGCGGACTGCAGACCACATTGACCATCATTTGTGTTTCGTCGGGATAGGGCACTGATGGCTCGAGCACACCCACAACGGTTGCGGTGCGAGCACCCAAGCTTTCCAGGCGAATGCTCTTACCGATGACCGAGGGGTCTTTCTTGAGAACCGTGCTCCAGAAGCGATAAGTGAGCACTGCGGCGCCAGCAGCGTTGGGGCCGTCATCGCGCATGTCGATCAATCGCCCCAGGACCGGATGCAGTCCCATCACTTCAAAATAGCTTCCGCCAACGACACCGGCTCGAACTCCGCGAGGCTCGCCGAGACCAACCACGGTAAACTGGAAGTCGGAGAAGTCGCCAAACTCTTTAACGCTCTTGATGCTGTTGCGTAGATCCTGGATCTCGGGTACCGAGAACGCAGTGTCGTCAGCATTTAAGCCCGGAGCGTTTTGCCGGATATAGATGAGGCGGTTTTCGTCGCGATTTACTAGCGGCCGCAGCAGCACGCCGCGAACCAGCGTAAAGATGGCGGCGTTAGCCCCGATGCCCAGCGCCAAGGTAAGCACCACAGTGATCGTGAGGCCCTTGGCATTGGACAAAGAGCGCAGGGCCGTTTTCAGATCGTTGAGAAATGTCATGTATTTCCCCCGTTGTAGGAGACGTAGCATCGGACAGGCCAATGCTAACCCCCACATTGTAATCACTTAGGCCGTGAATGCTAGGTAACCTGTGTCCGCTTTCAGAATGCCACTGTCGCAATACCGGACACTACTTGTGACGGTCGCAGACGGTTTTCGGCAGCCAGATGAGCTCAATAACGCTTGCACAGTTGAGATCAAGGTGTTCACGATCGCAAACCTCCGTCCCGCATTCGGACAAAATCCCAGTGCTTCAGTGAAGCCAATTATTTCTAAACAATCTCGCTTCTTGAAGTTACAGAGGGCGTCGAATAGGTCGCAAGGTTGCTCTTCTTACATCGCCAGGTTCAGCTGCGCCTATCCAAAGAAAAGTTCAGGAGGGCACTCCGGTGAAAAAAATCGATCGCATTCGAGAAAAGGTCACAATTCTTCCCACTTCTGTTTACCTATCCAAGATGCATGACGCAGGCTGGAGCCTCGTGGCCCTGGAGTGGGAACGCGAGATCGAAGTCTCCGGTAAGCAGCCTGAAGAACCAGCGCCCGAACTTGGCTCCGAGGAAATCCCCTTCGGACTCCGCATCGCTGCCGATTGCCGTCATCTGGAAGACGATCCCCTCGAAACGCACACCCTCAAATTTCTTGGCGAAATGATCGTTCAGGATATTTCCTTCAATAGCATGGCCGACGCCCTCAACATCCGCGAATATCGGACCCGTGACGGCCACCCGTGGTCCGCCGCCAAGGTCTTCAAACTTATTCCTCGCCTGATTGAAGTGGCCCCACGGCTGCTCTCAGGCACCGAATGGGAGTCCCGCAAACAACAGCTCTCCAAAGTCACCTGGAACTCTTAGAGGCTTTTTGTTCCGAGTAGGCCCACCGAAAATAATTTGTCGTATTCACTACGACCCGCGCGTGTCCCCGAGGTGACTTCACTCTAGCGGGGAAGCCCAGTCATGCAGTTGTTGTGAGTGCGACCGATGAAATGCAAAGTTTTTAATATCCGGCCAGAATTCCTCAAAGAGGTTGCTCGCAAACCGCCCCGCGAAACCATCCGCGGTTCTGATAACCGCATCGTGATTATTTGCCTCACTATCGACTCGCCATGTGTTTGAAACAAAATTGTTTCCGGAGATAGCCATATAACGGGCATACGCAGGCTTGAAATGACCGTCACGTCTGCGCGCGACGAAAGTAAGTTTCACCGCGTTGCCAATTCGTCTCTTAAAAGGCTCGTCAGGAACGCGAAAATGGCGCGGGTCTTCTGCCCACAGTGCTCCCGCACTCGCTTCGATTGCGTTCCCGGTAGAAATTCCGGTGAGCCGCATGCCATACCGGTCGCCGAATCCCGCCCAACCTGGCCCATACTCTTTCGGCCTATCCACCGCAGTGCCAAAAGCCGAGGTAAACAGGCCCCCGACAAGATGCGGCGGGCCTATTGTGTTGGTCAGGAACCATCGCATCCGTTGTCGTGAAGTAATCGGGTGATACGTGTCGTCCACGGTGGAGTGTTTCAGAGGTGTCAGCAATGACGGCTTGTTTTGATTTGCTTCTTTGTTTTCCGTTTGCGCGGAGGGCTCATTTTGCTGCCGCAGAGACGTTTGCGCCCGGGCAGGGAACCATGTCACGAACAAAATCGCGCATAAGAGTGTGACGCCTGGCCTCACAATAGTTTTGGATGTTGTCTCCAAACCATAGGACGCAAGGTTTTATTAAACAAGTCTCTAACCACACTACGCGCACAACAAAAATTGCGGCCAGTTAAATTTCGGTTAAAACGGGCGCCAGTCTATTCAGTGAAGCGCCCGCCGTCAGCTTTCACATCGTCAAAACGACACGGAACTGCGCGTTGCCGCTCATCATGCGCGCATAGGCCTCAGCCGCTTTATCGAGCGGGTATGTTTCAATCATCGGACGCACCCCGGTTAGTTCGGCGAAGCGCAGCGTGTCCTCGGCATCGGCCGGTGTTCCGGAGGCCCAACCTTGAATCGCGCGGCCACCAGTGATCAGCTGTATCGGCGTAACCGCGAGGGAATCCGCTGTCGCACCCACGACCATGAGCTTGCCATTCGGCGCTAGACCATCGATCACCTCGGACATTGCTTTCGAGCTTGGCGCTGTCGCTAAAATTACCTGCGCGCCTCCCAATTTTTGCAATGCCTCTGCTGCATTCGTCATTTTATTGTCGATGTATACGCTCGCTCCGAGTTTCTTTGCGAGCGCACCGTTGTCCGGCCCGCGTCCGATGGCGGCGACCTTATAACCAAACTTGTTCGCGAATTGAATTCCGAGATGACCCAGACCACCGATACCCAGCACCGCAACAAGATCGCCAGGCAGCGCACCGCTGTGCCGCAGCGCGTTATAGGTGGTGATTCCCGCGCACAGCAGCGGTGCTGCTTCGACGTCACTCAAACCTTCCGGTATCGCCGTCACCGCCTCTGCCGGAGCCACCATGTATTCCTGGTATCCGCCGTCATAGCTAATGCCCGGTACTTTCATATTCTGACAATTACCAAAATCACCCCGCCTGCAATAGAGGCACGTGCCGTCATGGCCGCCATGCCAGCCAACGCCCACGCGCTGCCCCTTCTTCCACTCGGTCACCCCCGCACCCACTTCATCTACAATCCCTGCGACTTCGTGTCCGGGCACGCGCGGGTATTCGATGCCCGGCCACAAACCTTCCTTGGTGAACATATCACTGTGGCACACACCACAGGCCTGCACCTTGATGAGCACCTGTTGTGGACCCGGCTGGGGAATCTCGCGGTCGACAATCTGGAAATCGGCCCCCGCCTTAGGAATCACGGCCACCTTCATCGGTGCTACTGCGACCCTCGTCGTTGCCATATGTCCTCCTATGAAATTTCAGCCATTGTTACACGTTACTCAAGGCATTTGCGTTGTCAAGAGGAGGCTTCTGAGGGGTAACTTTCTCTTAGGAAGTGAAGTGCTTCTGTTACTTATTCATTTATCTTTAAGGTGGAAATGCTGCTCCATTTAGAACCGGAACAAAATCGCCTACTTTAGCGCGGCGATCACAGCTTCGGTAAATTCATCCGTGCCCGCTTGCCCGCCCACGTCACGCGTGGTGTGCACGCCCTCGCGATAAACTTTTTCCAGCGCCGTCTCGATGCTGCGCGCAGCGCCGCGCTCCCCAAGATGATCCAGCATTAAAATGCTGCTCAGCAGTAACGCCGTCGGATTCGCGAATCCTTTCCCGGCGATATCCGGTGCTGTGCCGTGGACCGCTTCAAACATGGCCGCATCATCTCCGATGTTCGCGCTTCCAACCACACCTAGCCCTCCAACCAATCCAGCGGCCAGGTCGCTCATCACGTCGCCGTACAAATTGGGCAGCAGCAGCACATCAAACTGTTGCGGATTCAGCACAATTTGCATGCACGCGTTATCAACAATCATCTCAAGATATTCAATCTCCGGAAATTCCTTGGCCACCGTGCGGATCGACTTCAAAAAAAGGCCATCCGACAATTTCATGATATTTGCTTTATGGATGGCGTGGATTTTCTTGCGCCCCATTTTTTTGGCGTAGCTGAACGCAAACTTCGCAATGCGCGTGGAAGCTCTTTCCGTGATGATTTTTAAGCTTTCCACCACTCCCGGAACGACCTCGTGCTCCAATCCCGAATACAGGTCCTCAGTGTTTTCCCGCACCAAAACCACATCCACGCCTTCGAATCGCGATTTAACTCCGGGCAGATTCTTTACCGGCCGTAAGTTTGCGTACAAATCCAGCGTCTTACGCAGCGCCACGTTCACACTCGGCGCGCCACCCGCAATAGCGGTAGCCATCGGCCCTTTTAGCGCCACGTGGTTGCGTCTAACGGAGTCAACCGCCGACTGGCTGACTAGTTGACCCTTTTCCGTGCTCTTGTCTGTGCGGCCTTCCAACTCTTCCCATTCAATCTTCACGCCGGTCGCGGCCAAAATACGCCGCACTGCCGAAGCTACCTCTGGGCCAATCCCTTCGCCCGGAATCGAAGTGACTTTATGTGCCATAGATGCATCACATTGTAGACGAACCTGCGCGGCTTTTTGAGAAAACTGCCACCCGGTGTTTCCAGCCGCGTGCGCCTTTGGAACGCCGCGCCGTGCAGCAGCTCAAAAGGTTTGCTATAATGAATCATGGATCGCGGCCTGAGCCCGCGACCGGAGGCCAAAGGAATTATGATTAATCTAACGCCCGTTGCCAGCACCAAAGTCAAAGAAATCATGACTATGCAGAACCCTTCGCCGGTGGCCCTGCGCGTTGCCGTCGTAGGCGGTGGCTGCTCGGGGTTCCAATATCACATGGCGTTTGAAAACCAGACCAACGATACCGACCAGATTTTTGAGTTTGACGGCCTGAAGGTTGCCGTCGACCAGATGAGTTCCATGTATCTGGAAGGCATTGAAATCGACTACATCGAAACCGTGGAAGGCGCCGGCTTCAAATTCAATAATCCCAACGTGAAGAGCACATGTGGTTGCGGCAGCTCCTTCAGCGTTTAATCGACGAGTCACAAATTTTCAAGGGCTCCTGACGCAACTTCAGGAGCCTTTTGTTTTGCGGAATCATCGTTTCGTGCAGCCCTGTCAGTGTTCTGTCGGTTGCCCTACATTAATACTAAAACTAGCATCGCTTCACCATTTCTGTTATAACACTTTCGTCTCCAGACCCCCGGAGGACAAATATGACCGTTAAGCCAGTATTACCTATCAAGGTACTATTAGCCGACGACAGCGAAATTATGCGCGAAGCCATCAAAAAGCTTCTCGTAGACGAGCCGCGCATACACATTGTCGGTGAAGCCCCGTGCTTTGGCAGCGCCATGCAATTGGTTGCGGACGCGAAACCTGACATTTTGCTCCTCGATTTGCACCTCCCGCAAAAACGCGAACTCCCCGCTCCCATTGTCAGAGCTCAACTGAATTGCATTAAATATACTTTGGCCATCTCCTTCGCTAACGATGAAGAAGCTAAATCACTCGCCGCAAGTTATGGTGCCGCCGCGCTGCTCGATAAGATGAGCCTGTATACCGAACTGCTCCCGGCCATTATGCAATTGACGGAGCCCTCCGCC
>JAUTXJ010000388.1 GCA_030838075.1 Acidobacteriaceae bacterium | reverse complement strand
CAGCTCGGCGTCATGCAGCCTTTCGAAGCCATAAAGATGGCCAAGGAAAAGGGCTTGGACCTGGTGGAAATTTCTCCCACCGCGGACCCGCCGGTTTGCAAGATCACCGATTACGGCAAGTATCTGTCCCAGGCCCACAAGACAGCGCACGAACAGCGCAAGAGCAGTCGCGGCTCACAACTCAAAGAAGTAAAGTTTCGGCCCGCTACCGCCGAACACGATTATCAGGTTCGCAAGAATCAGATCATTCGCTTTCTGGGAGAAGGCCACAAAGTCCGCGCCATGATTTTTCATCGTGGTCGCGAAATGGCCCATCAGGAAGTGGGTCGCGCCAAGATGACCCGCTTGCTGGGCGAGATTGGCGATAACGGTCAAGTGGAAACCATGCCGCGTATGGAAGGAAATGTTTTGGTGGCGTTGCTGGCACCCAAAAAGGGTGTTCCGGCGAGCAAGCCCGCGGGGCAGTCTGCTAATGCCCAGCAGTCGCAGTAGCGCACATCTCAATCGCGTAAATACGAAACTACAGTCGTGAGAGGGTTTTAGAGATGCCAAGGAATCGTTCCAAGCCCAAGATGAAGTTGAAGACGCACCGCGGCGCAAAGAAACGCTTCAAGGTGACAGCCACGGGAAAAATTCTTCGCATGCATTCGGGGAAGCGCCATTTGCTGGGCACGAAGAAGCCCGGCCGGATGCGCAAGTTGAAGAAGCTGACGCTGGTAAGCCCCGCGGACAGGCTGAACGTGAAGCTGTTGCTTCCGTACGCTTAGACTGAATTTTTGGGCAAAGATTTTCAGCTTCAATCCATCGAAGTTGATGCAGTAGCAGCAAAAAGTCGAGCGCAAGCTCGCGCCGTTTGGCTGAAAAGCGAAATGGCATCGCGCCAGGCAGCGCTTCACGGGTGCCTGCCGGCCGATAACGAGCCGCATTAAATGTTCGCCTCGCGGCGAACACGCGCGGTTCAGCGGTCTACCGGAGACAAACCCGTTGCTGTACGCGCGTCTCTGCGCGTGTGCGCAACCCGTTGTCTCCCACTTTAATTAAGGAGAAACCCAGATGGCACGCGTAAAACGCGGCACCAAACGCCGTGCGCGGCGAAAGAAGTATCTCAAGCGCACAAAAGGTTTTTATCTCACCAAGAGCAAGCTGTACCAATCCGCGCAGGAAGCTGCTAATCGGGCCGACCGCTATGCTTTCCGCGATCGCCGCGTAAAAAAACGGCAGTATCGGCGGCTGTGGATTCAGCGCATCGGGGCCGCTGCGCGATTGAACGGCATCACCTACGGGCAGCTGATCCATGGGCTGAAAGCGGCAGGGGTGGATCTTGATCGCAAAATTCTGGCCGACATTGCGGTGAAAGATGCGGCCGCATTCAAGTTGCTGGCAGAACAAGCTAGAGCAGCTGCGCCACCTCAAAAGAAAAAGAAAGCCGCCTAAGGCTTTTGGTTTAGGCGAACATCACTACTGGAATGATGCCCAGGTTCGAAGTGTGGACCTGGGTCGTGATCTTTCCGATAGCTTTGGCTCACATAGCCTCATGATCGTCAGGTTTGGAAATTCACGGCTAGTGATAACGTGTATTCCGGTCACCACGATTAATTCATGAATGCTGCCGAAAACATCACCCCGAAAAAGCTCGCTGAGCTCGGCGTTACGGAACCGGATCAGGTCGCGACGCTGTTCGCGCAAGTGCGCGCGCGATTCGACGACGAATCCACCCGCGTTCACGGTGAAGAGTCGTGGAAGCTTTTTCGCGATGCGTGGTTAGGGCGCAAGTCCGGCGTCCTTACGCAAATTACAGACAACTGGCTGAAACCGGCGGGGCCGGGGCTTAAACCGGCCGTAGGCGCGGCGCTAAACCAGCTGCGTGCCCACGTTGAGCCAAAGATTGAAGCGTTGCACGCTGCCATCGATTCCGGCGGCGACGCAGCTGCTAGCCCACGCGATCGCGTGGACCTTTCGCTTCCGGGAGTGATTCGACCGGTTGGGTCACGCCATTTGATTCGGCAGGTGTTCCAGGAAATTGAAGATATTTTCTTTTCTATTGGCTTTTCCGTGGCCGAAGGGCCGGAAATTGAAACGTCTTACTACAATTTCGAAGCGCTCAATATTCCGGAATTTCATCCGGTGCGCGATGACATGGACACGTTTTATATCGACGTTCCGTCTTCCGCCGGACAACAATCCAACACAAGTATGCTTTTGCGTACGCACACCTCTCCGGTACAGATTCGGACCATGGAAAAAACCAAGCCGCCAGTGCGCGTAATCGTGCCTGGCAAGGTGTATCGCCGGGACAATCCCGACGCCACCCACTCGTTCATGTTCCATCAGATAGAAGGCCTGGCCGTTGATTCCGATATCACTTTTTGCGATTTCACGGGGACCATCGAATATTTCGTGAAGCAATTCTTTGGCTCGGGCGTGAAGACGCGTTTCCGCCCCAGCTATTTTCCGTTTACCGAACCGTCCGTGGAATTCGACGCTTCCTGCATTTTTTGCAATGGCACCGGTTCGAATTCTTCCGGCACGACATGTTCGAAGTGCAAGGGGTCAGGCTGGATAGAGCTTTTTGGCGCGGGCATGGTTGATCCTGCGGTCTACGGGTTCGTGAATTACGATCCCAAAAAAGTAAGCGGCTTTGCGTTCGGCATTGGTATCGACAGGTTGGCCATGTTGAAGTACGGCATCGATGATATTCAGGCGTTTTTTCAGAACGACGTGCGTTTCTTAAAGCAATTTCCGTGAGTGAGGCTTCTCGCGCGTGAGTTTTGCTGACGCTAAAAATCGCTTTTCGAATCGTGTAGCGGATTACTTGCGTTATCGTCCGCATTATCCCGAGGGTGTGCTCGATTTTCTGCGGTCGCAAAGCCATCTATCGGCTGTGCACACTGTCGCTGATATTGGCTCCGGCACCGGGTTTCTAGCCGAGTTGTTTCTAAAAAACAGCAACCCAGTTCTTGGCGTGGAGCCTAACCAGGAAATGCGCGAAGCCGGTGAACAATATCTCGCTGAGTATCCGCGCTTCACCAGCATCAACGGATCGGCGGAAGCTACGACACTCCCAGATCGCTGCGCTGACTTTGTTACCGTGGGGCAGGCATTTCATTGGTTCAAGCCGCAACCCACGCGCCAAGAATTTGCGCGTATTCTGCGCCCTGATGGCTGGGTTGCTATCGTGTGGAACGATCGCAACCTCTCGTCAACGGGCTTTGCAGTGAGTTATGAAGAGCTGCTGATGCGCTATGGCACGGATTATTCTCGTGTTAGAGATTCTTATCCGCAAAGGAAAGACATTCGCGACTTTTTGGGCCACGATAATTTCTTGGCGCGCGAGGTTCCCAATTTTCAGCAACTCGATCTCGAATCATTGCGTGGGCGTTTGCGCAGCAGCTCGTACGTCCCAACGAAGGGTGATCCGAAATTCGCGCCCATGATGGCTGCGCTCGATGAGCTCTTTGCTGCTCACGAGCAAGATGGCCGCGTTCTCATGGAATTCTCGACCTGGGCATATCTAGGCCAATTGACTTCAGGTAGCAGCGCGTTATGAAGGCGCTCTACAGCTGGCTTCAGGATTTCGTCACCGTCAGCGCGCCGCCGGATGAGCTGGCTTCGCGGCTTGCGCTTTCTGGAACCAACATTGGTGGAGTCGAAAATGGGCCTCAGGGAGCGGTGTTCGATGCTGAAGTTACTTCGAATCGGCCGGATTGCCTGAGTCATTACGGCATCGCGCGTGAAGTAGGCGCGATTTACAAACTGGCGCTGAAACAGATTTTGCCCAAGCCTGCCGAGTCCGCCGCCAAAATCGCCGACGCGATCAAAGTGGAAATACGCTCGCCGGAATTATGCGGGCGCTTCACCGCGCGCGTAATCCGCGGGGTAAAAATTCAACCATCTCCTGCGTGGCTTAAAAATAGGCTGGAAGCTTGCGGGGTCGCCAGCATCAACAACGTGGTGGACATTTCCAATTACGTCATGCTCGAGCTTGGCCACCCGTTGCACACCTTCGACTACGACAAAATACGCGACCACTCTATCGTGGTGCGCGGCGCGAATTCTCGCGCTTCCGGCGGGAACAACGCCGACGGCGAAAGAATTAAAACGCTTGATGGTGTCGAGCGCCAACTGGATCCCGGCACCTGTGTTATTTGCGACGGTGATGGCTCGCGCATCGTGGGCATTGGCGGCATCATGGGGGGCGCCGAAACCGAGATTTCGTTTTCCACCAAAAATGTTTTGATTGAATGCGCCTGGTTCGATCCGATCGCCATTCGCCGGGCCACTCGGTCGCTTAAGCTCCACACCGAGGCTTCGACGCGCTTTGCTCGCGGTGCCGACCCTGAAATGGCCGAGCTGGCTTCGCGGCGATGCGCCGAATTGATTTTGCAGCTGGCGGGCGGCGAATTACTCGCCGGGGTCGTGGATGTCTATCCTGCGAAGCACGCGCCAAAGAAGATTCAGGTTACCCGCGCGGAACTTCTTCGGGTGATGGGGGCGGATGTTCCCGACAAGGAAATCGAATCCATTCTCGGCGCGTTGGGCTTCGCTCCGGTGCGCGTTGATGAGAACCGCGGCGCGGCTGGTTCCATCCTGGCCGCTTGGGAATGCACGCAACCTTCCTGGCGCGCCGAAGTGTCACGCGAGATTGATTTGATCGAGGAAATTGTTCGTATCTACGGTCTTGATAAGTTTCCGCCGCGCTTGCCCGCCTCGCGACAAGGCGCAGCCCGCTTACCGCATTACGAAGCCGAAATGCGCTTGCGCGAACGGCTGATCGGCTTGGGCTATCGCGAAGTAGTCACCATCCCACACGTCGCCGAAGAACGCGACGCGCTGTTTCGACCCGCTGATGTAGTTCCAGCGAGCCTGGCGAATCCGCTTTCCGAGGAAGCCGGCATATTGCGATCGACCGGTACGGTCACGATGATTGGCGCGCTGGAATGGAATTTAAATCATGGCCAACGCAATGCGCGGCTCTTTGAAATCGGGCATCACTACCGCTTGAACGGCAGCAAGCCGGTTGAAACTCGCGTGCTTACCCTCGGCGCAACCGGTGCGGCCCGTGATAAAAACTTGTACGAGCCTGCTCGTGATTATTCTTTCGCAGATTTAAAGGGCGATCTCGACAATCTTGGCGCGCTGGCCGGCGGCTTACGCTGGCAAGAAGCCGCGACCGAATATTTGAATGCCGCGCGTCGTGGCGCGCTTTTTCTGAAGGCCGAGCCGCTTGGTGTCGCGGGGCAACTTTCGCGGCGGGTGGCCGAACGCCTTAAATTCCGGCAAGACGTTTACCTCGCTGAAATAAATCTGGGACCGTTTTACTGCTCTTACTATGGGGTGAAAAATTCGCGCCGGTATCAGCCCATACCGCGATTTCCCGCCGTCGAGCGTGATTTCTCGCTGATGCTTTCTGACGGAACGCACTTCTCGGACGTGGTCAAAGCTATTTCATCACTGAACATTCCTGACGTCGCTTCCGTTGAAGCCGCCGATTTGTTCCGCGGTAAAAATATTCCTGCCGGAAAATATTCGCTGCTCATTAAAATTACGCTGCAGCCTCGGTCGGCGACTTTGACCGACGCCCAAATCAACGAAGTCTCCGCGCGCATTATGTCCACCCTGGAAAAAGAACTAGGGGCGCAGTTGCGCACCGCATAAGCCGGGCTCGTCCCGCCATAAAGCGGCTTACTCCGCCCTAGAGTTCTGCCCATAGCTATCACTTTTTCAACAACCGGCGGCACCATACAGCCAATGACTGTGCTATCTTGGCCCCAGTCACTCCATAGAAACGAGTTTTATACGCGTGTCCGTAAAAGCACAAATTTTCGGTCAAACATATACGATTAGCGGAGAGCTGGACGAGGACTACGTCTTGAAATTGGCGCGCTTCGTGGACGAGAAAATGCGCGCCGTAGCAAATGCTACTTCGACGGTAGATACTCAAAAAGTTGCGGTGCTCGCCGCCCTGGCCATCGCCGATGAATTGCACAGCGCGCAACG